>NZ_JBXWSJ010000029.1:0-65751 GCF_059613365.1 Ruegeria sp. BHSA163 | reverse complement strand
ACCACCTTGAACAGGCTGAAGCATTCCCGCCACTTCGACAGTCAACGCCTCCATTTCCTCGCGCGCTGATGCCGCGTTCGCGAAGTAAGCGCCAGCGTTATCCGGGTCAGCTGCCGATAGTTGTGCCGCGATCACGTTTAGCCAATTCCCGGCGTTTGCCGGAGATAGCCAGGCATGAGGATCATGCGCGCCATGGTGGTGATCGTCGTGGTCCTCATGCTCAGCATGCTCGTCGTGATCATGTTCATCACTCTCCGCGTGCTCCGCATGTTCATCTTCATGACCATGATCTTTACCCTCAGCATGATCATCACCATCTTCATGTTTCTCGGCATGCTCGTCGTGATCATGGTCGCCATGTTTTTCTTCTTTGGCGTGGTCGTCGTGCGCATGCTCATCGCCGTGGTCATCGTGGTCGACATGTTCTTCATCGGCATGAGCATCATGCCCGTGGTCATGTGCTTCGAACAACGCCCCCTCGCGGAATTCCAATAAAACGGTGCCGTCAGTTTCCAGTAAAGACGTTACCGTTGCGCCTTCGGCAAGGGTTCCAATGGCACCTCCCATCCACGGGGTCAGATCTTCACCGATCCAGAAGACTATGTCCGCCTCTTGCAACGCGGCTGCCTCTGATGGGCGCAGATTGTATTCGTGTGGTGACGCACCCGGTTGCACAATCAGGTCTGGTGTGCCAACGCCTTCCATCACGCGCGCAACTAAAGAATGCACCGGCGTGATGTCCACCGCCACGTTGGGAACCTCCGCAATAGCTGTTCCACCCATCACTGCAGCGGTTATTGAAACGGGAAGGAGCTTTCTGGACATATGACCCTCTATGTGATTTTATAACGTTACGAGTGGCATATATGATATGGAATAACATGACAAGTGAGACACGCCCCATGCAAGCCGATGAAGGCGGCCTTGTTGGATTTCATAAACATGACCACAAGAGCTGTGTTGAAACCGGACTTAAAAACGCCGAGGCGCGATGCAGCGCCGAAGGTTTGCGGCTGACACCCGTCAGGCGTAAAGTGTTGGAGATGCTGCTGCAAGAACACAGAGCGCTTGGCGCCTACGCAATTCTTGATCGCTTGCGCGAAGAAGGGTTTGGGTCGCAGCCGCCTGTTGCATATCGGGCGCTCGACTTTTTGGTGGAAAATGGATTTGTGCATAAGATTGAAAGGTTAAACGCCTTCGTCGCTTGCGCACATCCGGGCACTTCGCATTCTCCAGCCTTCATGATCTGCAGAAAGTGCGAAGCCGTCGCTGAAACGCACTCGGCCACAGCAAAGGGTGTGCTTGGTGCCGCAGCAAAGGCAGCGGGCTTTGAGATTGAACGTACGGTCGTAGAAGCCGAAGGAATATGCCCTGACTGTACCGAAAAGGCCCAGTAATGGCTCTCGTAACTGTGGAAGATCTAAGCGTCCAATATGGTGAAAATACTGTTTTGCACCATGTGGATATGACCATCGAGGCTGGAGAGATCGTAACTATAGTCGGGCCAAATGGGTCAGGCAAAACAAGTCTTTTGCGGGCCATCATTGGCGCCACCCCGCTTTCGGCTGGACGCGTCACTCTCAACCCCGGGCTAAAGATAGGTTATGTCCCCCAAAAACTGCATATTGATCCGACATTGCCTATCACCGTCGAACGTTTTATGCGCCTTACTAACCGGGTGCCGCGTCAGGATTGCGTGAAAGCACTGGAATCGGCTGGCGTACCGGATTTGTTGAACAACCAGATGTCGCGATTGTCAGGTGGACAGTTCCAACGAGTCCTGCTTGCACGCGCCCTTATTGATCGACCGGATATTCTGCTTTTGGATGAGGCAACTCAGGGTCTTGATCAGCGTGGCTCTGCCGCTTTTTACCAGCAGATCGAGGCAGTCCGAAAGGAAACGGGTTGTGCGGTTTTGATGATTAGCCACGAACTGCATGTCGTAATGAGTGCCTCGGACAGGGTCATTTGTTTGAATGGTCATGTTTGCTGCGAAGGCTCTCCGGCCGTCGTCGCTTCGGCACCGGAATACAGAGCATTGTTTGGCACCGGAACGGGTGGTGCTTTGGCCTTATATCGTCACGAACATGACCACCATCATGATCACAGTAAGAGTTCTCAGGAAGCCGCAGAATAATGCTTGATGATTTTATGACCAGGGCGACGCTTGCTGGTGTCGGAGTGGCGCTAGCTGCCGCGCCTCTTGGGTGTTTTGTTGTCTGGCGCCGGATGGCATATTTTGGCGACGCAACAGCACACGCTGCAATTCTGGGTGTCGCGTTGTCGCTTACGCTTCAGATGTCGATATTTGCAGGCGCCCTTGCGGTCGCTCTTATCATGGCTTTGACAGTTACTGTCCTAAGTGGCCGCGGCTATGCGATGGATACGCTTTTGGGGGTCTTGGCCCATTCGGCCCTGGCATTTGGTCTGGTAGCCGTATCTTTCTTATCGGGGGTGCGCATCGACTTGATGGCATACCTCTTTGGCGACATTTTGGCAGTTTCGCGCACCGACCTGTTGATAATTTGGGGAGGAGCGGCGCTTGTCGTTGCCTTAATTACCTGGCGATGGTCGGAGCTTTTGACTGCTACACTGAACGAGGAACTAGCCTATGCCAGCGGCTTTGACCCAAAACGCGAGCAGCTAATTCTGACGTTGTCTCTGGCAGTAACCGTAGCGGTTGCGATTAAGGTTGTGGGCGTGTTGCTGATCGCTGCAATGTTAATCATCCCTGCAGCCGCAGCACGGAGCCTAGCCCGATCCCCCGAGGCCATGGCCGTTGTCGCAGCGGTTATCGGAGGGGCCTCGGCTGTGATTGGATTGAGATCGGCCTATGTCTTCGACACACCTGCCGGCCCTTCTATCGTTTGCGTTGCTGCGATTGTCTTTGCGTGCGTCAACCTATTGGGATGGCAAACCCGAGATAAAATTTAAACCTCGACTTGAGAAACTGGGCGTCATTGGCTTAACAGCGGTTTTGCCGCACCTGGGACTGCAGTTATTTCACCGGTGGTCACCAAGGCGGAGAATAATCATTGTGAACCAAGTGTCCGTTTTCCAAAATTCGTGGGACTTCAGGTTTTACGAGCAATAATATACCGACTAAGCATCGTCCCGGCTTGATCGCCGGTCTCCAGAATTTTGAAACCTGCATCTTCGATCTTACGCTCTAGCTCCTTCGCGGACACGAACTTTACGAACGGAGCTTTACCAATGGCCTGCATGACCGGAATCGCCAGATGTCGGATCAACCCATACTTCAATCCTGTTTTGTTAGGTGCGCAAACAGTTTTGGAAATGAATAATCCTTCTGTTTTGGTAATTTTAGATATTACGGTCAGTGCTTCGTCCAGATCTGGCAGGAGGTGAAGCAAATTATGCGCCATAACAACGTCATAGCATCCATTATCCCGTGCATGGTCTTGTACTTCCGCCACTTTAAACGTCACATTTTCGGGACCACCCTGATCCAACTTTTCTTGCGCGATCTCAATCATTCCCGGTGCTATATCGGTCGCCGTTATATGGGCCACGTGTGGAGCAAGAAGCAACGCTGTCGATCCTGTGCCACAACCCATTTCCAATGCGTTATCGCTAGGCTTTAAGTGGGATTTGGTACGTTCAAGTGTATTTCGGTACCCGTCCATATTTCCAATCGGGCTCGCTGCGTATTTCCTCGATATTTTGCTCCAGAAAGCAGCATCTTTGGATATTGTAGCCATCTTTGGTGAACCTTTCGGATTTTGATGGCAGCACGCTTAACCTAAACGCATCTATTGAGAAATTGCGTCTTACTGCAGAGATGATATGCATTTATGCATGAATTGGCAGGCTATCAACTTTGACTGGAACCACGTGCGATCATTTCTGGTGACTGCAGAGAAGGGATCATTTTCTGCGGCCGCGCGCGAACTTGGGCAAACGCAACCTACCATAGGACGCCAAATCGCCGCCATAGAACAGGAACTGGGCGTCAAGCTGTTTGAGCGGTCCGGTAAATCTTTAACGTTGACAAGCACGGGCAATGAGCTGCTGTCCCACGCAAGGGAAATGGCGGATGTCGCAAACCAAATTTCATTGACCGCAACAAGCCAATCCCAAACCATTGAAGGGCAAGTACGGATTACGGCCTCAGATGTTATGTCGGCCTACCAGTTGCCAATCGCTTTAAAACAAATACGCCGTGCGGCACCTCTGTTGGAAATTGATGTGGTCGCAGCCAATGACATCCGAAACATTCGACAAAGGGAAGCTGACATAGCTATTCGGCACGTACGCCCAACACAGCCTGATCTTATTGCCAAGCTGGTGGCCCAGGGCACTGCAAGCTTCTACGCTGCGCCATCTTATCTGGATCAGGTCGGGCGGCCAAAGTCCGAGGCGGAGCTCGCCAAACTGGACTTTGTTGGATTTTCAGATGTCAATACAATGATTGGCTTTCTGCAACCTGCAGGCGTTCCAGTAACAACCCAAAACTTTCGTATGACCTCAGCAAGCGGCATCGTCTCGTGGGAGATGGTGCGACAAGGTCTTGGCGTTTGTGTCATGTCGGATGATGTGGCGAACCTGGCACCAGAAATAGAACGGGTGCTGCCCGAACGTGAGCCGTTCACTTTTCCGATTTGGTTGGCCACTCATTCAGAGCTGCATACCGCACAGCGAATTCGAATTGTCTTTGATATTTTGGCAGACTACTTTGGTAATTATGCTAGGAGATAAAGTTTATGCCCCGCTTAGGGCCAAGTAAAAGATCTCCGGTTTGTTGGTACTTGCATCCAAAGCCAATGCATCCAAGTCTGCCAGATTGACTCAAAGTCTCTCCTCCTATCATATTCAAAGAAAAATATTTTTGACTGAAACGGTCTAGCGGAGAGAGCAATGAAAAGTATATCATATAGCCTGTTGGCTGTTTGGGCTTTGGGCGGATCTGCACTTGCTCAAGACGAAGCGCTTGAACAGACTTTGTTCACCAACGTGCATGTCTTTGATGGCGTCAACGAACAAAGGATCGAGAATGCCAGCGTGTTGGTCGAAGGCAATCTAATCAAAACTGTTTCAACAGATACAATTGATGCCCCAAACGCCAATATCATTGACGGCGGCGGTCGCACCCTTACCCCCGGATTTATTGAATTGCACGCACACCTAATGCTGATGGGGCCGACACTGCCGGCAATGGAAGCCAACACCACCTGGGAAGACTTTGCTATCCATGGCGCCCGGATGGCCGAAATGTACCTTATGCAAGGTTTCACCACGGTGCGGGACGCCGGAGGGGCGAATGGTGGGCTTCGCAGAGCAATAGACGCGGGACAGATCGAAGGTCCCCGCTACTATCCTTCCGGCGCGTTCATCGGGACACGCGGTGGTCACGCCGATTTCGCAAACTTCACCGCGCCACCGGGCTCAAGCACAAACATGGGTCGACTGAACATGGCGCAAGAGGTTAGCGGTGTTGATGATGTCTACAAATTCGCCCGCAACAACTTCCGCATGGGTGCGACGCAGTTGAAGTTCATGCAATCCGGCGGTGTCGTCTCGGCATTCGATCCCTGGCAATTGCTGGCCGGCTCCCCTGAAGAAATAAAAGCCGCTGTGCAAGTCGCGAATGAGTATGGCAGCTATGTGATGGCACACTCTTACAGAAAAGAAGCAATTCTGAATGCACTCGACGCCGGGGTAATGTCAATTGAACACGGGTTTTCGTTTGATTGCGAAATTGCCGAAGTCATGAACGAAAAAGGTGCTTATATCACCACGAACCTAACGGCTTTTGACCCGGGTCTTCTGGAAATCCCTGCGGTTGCAAACGTGCCTTCAAGCCTTGCAAAGGCCAAGTCAGCCTCGGCCACTTTTGCCGGTTACATCGACAACATGAAGGAATGCCCGGTGAAACGAGGGTTTCAGACCGATTGCGTCGGGTCGGTTGAGGCTTGCAACATACAAATCGCCTACGAAAAACATCTCAATAACGAGTTCTTTGGACCCTTTACCTCGATGGTTACACTGACTTCTACAGGCGGCGAGGTCGTCGCGTTATCTGGTGATTTCATGAATCCCTACACAGCTGGGAAATTGGGTGTGATCGAAGAGGGGGCCTATGCAGATATCTTATTGATCGACGGAAATCCGCTCGAGGATTTCTCGGTCGTCGGCACCGGAGATCAATGGTTCGGAGCCGACCTGAGGCCGGACAGCCCGGAAACCATCCGTTTAATCATGAAGGACGGTGTAGTTTACAAAAACACGCTAGATTAATGTCGTATCTGGTTCCACCTGGATTGCCAAAGATCGGGAGAAACTTAGGCATGTTTTTTCGTATAAAGGCCGTAGTGCTGACTTGTTTCTTCTGTGTCGGTGCCGGATCTGTTGTTTGTGCGGGCATCTCTGTAGACTGGGTCGATCTTCCTGATCCCACCGTTCAAATCTTTGAAGACCCCTATAGAGATCTGACGCCAGAGCAATTCGACGACGTGCTGCTTGTTGTGCGTTTGCGCGGTCGTCTCCAGCAAAATGCAGGCAGTGAGGAAGAACGGTTAAGGTGGCAAGAATTACTGACCGAAACCGAAGATGTTTTGGCAGACGATGGCGTCAACGTCGATTGGTTACTGTCCCAACGCGAGGTTGTTAAAGAACGGCGAGAAAAGGCTGCGACAGCTGGCAATCCATTATACGACGGGCGGACCGTCACGCTTGCCGGCTTTGCTATTCCGGCACCACCGGACGCGAGCGGAAAAGCCATTGCATATCTGGTCCCTGAAAGGGGGATGTGCAGCCACATGCCGCCGCCGCCACCGAACCAAATGATCCGAGTTCAATTGAATGGTGATTGGACGCCTGCTTATTTTCACGAACCCGTTCGGCTGACGGGAAAATTGGAGATTGCTCCTTCCAATCACCAGATGGTAGTAGTCGACGGCCTGATGCCCATGCAAGCCACGTTTCAGCTTGAGGCAGCCAAAGTTGAAACGCTTGAGAGCCGCGAAGATCAACTGGAGTGGAGCGAAAGTGCCGCCAAAAAATTACGGGCCGCAGGCGCACGTAAAACCGGTGGTAGACAGGCGTCAGAATGATGAAATGGTGCCTCGCTCTGTTAATATCTTTTGCTGGTGCTTCAATCGCTGTAGCTCAAGGATTGTCGGGCCCTTCGTCCGTGGTCGCCGAACTAGAGCCAGGTGATGGTTTAACCGATCCCCAATATCGTTCAGATTTTCCACGAAACGTAGCTCCTGGTTGGTTTGCGTGGAAGGACAAGCTTGGCGAAAACGGTTTTCGGTTCTCGATCGATTATCTTGCCTTAGGACAAACGACTGACGCCGATTTAGGAGAGGGAGAGGCCGCAAGCGGTATCGCTCGTTTCTTTGGCAGTTGGCAAGCAACTGATCTGGGGTCGCTGACGTTCAAGATTGAAGATCGGCACAGCTACACTGATGTGGCTCCACAGTTTCTTGGTCTGGACGGCGGTGCATTATCGATTACCGGTACCGCCTTCAATGACAATGGCTTGCTTTTAACGAACCTGTTTTGGACCCAACGCGCCGGAGATGGTTCTTGGACATTACAAATCGGGCAGATCGATGTGACAGATTTTGTTGACGTTTACGGGCTTGTCAGCCCCTACAGTGGATTTCAAAACCTGTCTTTTAATACAAGCCCTACCATTGACACGCCGAACCAAGGGATCGGCATCGCCGGAGGTCTCAAGCTCAGTAGTAATTTTTACGCCGTAGCTAGTTTGGCCGATGCCGACGCTGATCCTTCAAACCCTGACTTTGATGTTTTTAGCGATGGAAACCTCTTCAAATCTATAGAGATTGGCTACACTTCGGGCTTTGACCGCATCTATCTCGACAACGTCCACCTTACGCTTTGGCACGCGGATGGCTCTGAAGACCAAGGCCGCGAAGAAGACTATGGCGCCGCCTTTTCAGCAGCGTGGTTTGTAGGAAATCAGTGGATGCCGTTTTTTCGCGCAGGGGCTGCCAAGGGGACGGCCGCTCTGTACGACCGTTCTGTCTCAACTGGCATAGGATATTATGGTCGGAACACAGATCTGGCCGGACTGGGCCTGAATTGGGCCGAAGCGCGAGGGTTCGACGGAGATCAATTTACGTTTGAAGCCTGCTATCGATTTTCTATATCGCCCGGGCTTCAAATAACACCGTCGGTCCAATTTATCTCGGACCCGTTGCTAAATCCTGATCAGGACAACATCACACTTTTTGGATTACGAACAAGGATCGTTTTCTGACCACGCAACGCTGCCGGAATTTCAAAAGACGGACCACCCCAATCTACGTGTCAACTCTTCTATCGCCCTCAATGCCAGAACAGAGTTTCCCTTCTCGTCCAGCCCCGGACTCCAAGCAGCCAACGAGGCGATGCCGGGTACAATGGCCACAATGCCGCCTCCAACGCCGCTCTTGCACGGTAGTCCGACCCGAAATGCAACTTCCCCCGAAGCATCATAACATCCACATGTCATCATTAACGAATTGATGCGCCGCGCCCTTTCCGGAGTAACCCCAAAACGTGATGCCCCCTTATCATTGCCCCCAGCGGCCAAGAAACGTGTTGCAAGTGCAAGCTGCTGACAACTCATCTCAATGCTGCATTGACGAAAGTAACTTTCTGTTACCTGGCGCACGTCACACTCAATGTTGCCTTCAGCCAGCATGAAATAGGCCAACGCCCGATTTCTGTCGCCCGTTGCAACCTCCGACTGAAAGACGTTTTCGTTAACGTATATCGTGTGGTCGTCGGCCAGATCTTGGCACAACTGCAAAACCGGATGATTTTCAGCAGCTTCCCGCGACTTCAGGGTAATAATGTCGGAAACGACAATTGCGCCCGGATTAATGAATGGGTTTCGTGGTTTTCCACGTTCAAATTCAAGTTGAACGATAGAGTTGAATGGATCACCCGAAGGTTCACGCCCAACGCGTTGCCAGAGTGCCGCTCCAACGTGACCAAGTGCCAAGACCAAACTGAATATTTTGGAGATACTCTGGATCGAGAATGGTACCGCACTGTCACCTGACGACAGCACAGGTCCACCAAGCGGCGCCACAGCAATTCCGCACCGGTTCAGGGAAACATCAGCAAGTTCAGGAATATAGCTGGCGGCCGCTCCCCGTTCTGTTTCAAAGCGCATCCGATCAACGATGTCGTCAAGAATTTCTTGAAAACGCACTGGATCAGGTGGCTGAAACATCGTCGGTCTCATTCCATATATTCTTCGAGATGCCCTTTGGCTTTCCGTCAAAGTTCTCTAGAATAAATGTTGGTTCTTTCCCGGACTTACGCTGATCGAAATAGTCTTTGGTCAAGCGATAGACAGTTCCAGACAATAACAAAATCGCGGTTATATTGATTACAGCCATCAGGCCCATCGCAGCATCTGCAAAGTTGAAAACGGTTGCTACTGTTTGAACTGAACCCCATACGACCATCGCCAGACATCCTGACCGCAAAATCGTCATTGCCACCCTTCCCTCTAACCCAAGGAAAACCATCGCGTTTTCTGCGTAGGAATAGTTGCCGAGTATCGATGTGAACGCAAAAAAGATAATTGCAACAGCAATAAAATAGGTCCCGGTTGGTCCAAGATGGACGTCCAAAGCGTTTTGCGTCAACTGCATTCCGGTTGCTTCTCCACCGGCTAAAGCACCTGACAAAAGGATCATCAGTGCGGTGGCGGTACACACAAGGATCGTGTCGACGAAGCAGCCAAAAGCCTGAACCATTCCCTGGCTGGAGGGATGGTGCGGTGACGGCGTAGCGACAGCGGCAATGTTAGGTGCTGAACCCATTCCGGCCTCGTTAGAAAACAAACCGCGCTTGATTCCGTTCAACATTGCGGCCATCACTCCACCAGCTACACCGCCTGCTGCTTCTTGCAGTCCAAGAGCGCTAGACACTATGAGCCAGAGCAATCCCGGCACTTCTGAGAAGTTCAAGACCATAACAACAACGGCGATCAAAAGATAACCGCCTGCCATGAATGGCACCACGATTTCAGCGACCCTAGCTATCGCCTTGATACCCCCAAAAATCACGATCGCAGCAATTACGGCTACGCCAGCTCCAACCCATAACTTTTCAAGGCCAAAGGCACCGGACAAGGCTTCTGCGATTGAGTTCGACTGGACCGCGACAAAAATCAGCCCAAAACTCAGGATAAGGCAGATCGAAAACAACACTCCTGCCCAAGGCGCATTCAACCCCTTTGATATATAGAAAGCGGGCCCTCCACGAAAATCGCCTGATTTGGTCGTTATTTTGTAGAGCTGTGCCAAGGTACTCTCAGAATAAGCCGTAGCCATCCCGACCAATGCCACCATCCACATCCAAAATATTGCACCAGGTCCGCCCAGCGACAACGCCACTGCAACACCGGCGAGGTTTCCTGTCCCGACGCGGGAAGCAAGGCTGACGGTCAGTGCCTGAAAAGGCGTTATTCCGCGCCTGTCCGTTCTGGGGGCCGAGGTTATGACACGCAGCATTTCTCCGAAATGCAGAAACTGAAGAGCGCCAAGCCGGATCGTAAAAAATATCCCGGCGCCCAACAGCCCGTAGATAAGGACATAATTCCAAAGTATTCCGTTTAATCCGTCGACAATAAATTCCATTCCGGGCTCTCAAAAACAAACTGACATTTTTGATTCAGGTTATTCGCAATTCACGAATATTCAAAATCAGCCTTCGAAATGTCCCGGCTCTCTCGGCTTCTGGCAAAAGTCGTCTTTGGACAGGTCAGGCCGCTCCAATGATTTTGAAATCAGGTCGATAGAGGAAGGAACTCTTCTGATTGTGTGAAATTTTTTAGTAGCTGGCTACACAGTACCTGACTTCACCCAAGATAATCGCGTAAGCTCGGCGGTGGATTATTCAGCAAATGTTCCGTCGGTTCTGGCGGATGGGCTATTCCGTCCGCGACCAAGATAGACTTGTTCGTGATGCGCCGCGCATCCTGCGGGTCGTGGCTAATCATCAACAATGTTTTGTTGGTTCCCGAAATAAGTTGAGCCACAAGATCCAGCATTTCGGCCTTCAACGCAGGACCCAATGCGGCGAAAGGCTCATCTAGCAACAACAGGTCTCGTTGCTGAACCAACACTCGCGCCAAGGCCACACGGCTTTGTTGTCCCCCTGATAACTCAAATGGTTTGCGAGTGCCCATCCCCAATAAGCCGACGCGACCAAGCGCGGAGGCGACCAAAGCGCGTTCATCTTTAGAAACACGCCCGTTCGGACGAATACCCAACGACACATTCTGCTCAGCGCTTAAATGCGGAAAAAGATTGTTGTCTTGAAACAACGAGGCCACCGGACGTTTCCCCGGAGGCCGTTTTGTCAGGTCCTCTCCATCCCAGAATATTCTGCCACCCTTCACATCACGAAACCCGGCGATAGCTTCAAGTAAGGTGGATTTGCCCGCTCCGGAAGGACCGATAATCGCTACGCACGAGGCATCTGCGACTTCAAGGTTTGCCCTTAGAACGAAATCACCGTTTGCGATGACGCATTCATCAAGTCTCAACATGCCATCGACCTCCGCGATCTAGAATCCAAAACGATCCCATGGACAGCATCAGCAATAATAGCGCACTACCGGCCGCGGCCTGCATCTGATAGGCACCCATCAGACGATAGATTTGCAAAGGCAGAGTTGCCACCTGTGCATCTGCGAACAAAGCGATGACACCCAAATCTCCCATTGAAAGTGCCATTGCCAAACCAGCCGCAAATCCGATCTGTGCCCGCATGCGAGGCAGCAAGACACTCGCAAAAAAAATATGGCCTTTCATGTCGAGCGAGAGAGCGAGCCGACTGTACCGAGTAACAGTTTCCTGCGCTGCCGGAACAAGAATTCGCAACGCGAAAGGCAAGGCCATAACTGCGTTAACCAACGCGGTGACCGGTAACGCCACCGCAGTTGGATTCACAAAAGGTCTGATCAGAATAAACAAACCCGTGCCGATTACCAATGGCGACGCCGCCAAACCGAGAATCCCGATCAGCTCAACAAAGCTGTGCCGCCTGACTGCCACAGCTGCGGCCATTGGCAATGCCAGGAACAAAAGGATGGAAGTACTGGCAACAGCCACTGCAACCGAAATAACTGCCGCCTTGAAGACCTGAGTAGGCAATTCTAATAACCCCACAACGCCGGAAATCACCACTGACGACAGGGGCAACAGCAGAAAAGCCGCAGTGGCGGAGATCCAAAACGTATCGATTGCTGGGGAGCCCCCATCCCATCGACGAATTGCCCTGTCAAGCCCTGTTCGAAATCCTTCTTTCCGCGTAAATCGCAACGCGACCAATGCCGCGGCAGCCGTCAATGCCAATTGGACAGTGGACAAAAGCGCAGCGCGACCCAAATTAAAATCGTAAGTAAACGCCTGATAGATTGCGAGTTCAATCGTTGTTGCGCGCGGTCCACCGCCTAACGTCAACGCGACAGCGAAGCTGGTCAAGCAGATCGCGAAAACTACTGCCAGAACGCTGGGTAGAACGCGCTTCAGCATCGGCCACTCAAGCAATCGAAACATTGCCATACCCTTGCAGTTCAGCTGCGCAGCTAGCCGAAACTGTTCAGCCGGAATTTCCTGCCATCCCTGAAGAAGAAGACGAGTCGCCAAGGGCAAGTTGAAGAATACGTGTGCCAACACCACACCGTGTAATCCGTATACACGGATGGCCGGAAGACCAAAGAAGCCCAAAGCCTCAGAAATCCAACCTGCCCTTCCAAATACTTGTAGAATGCCAAGTATTGCAACAATCACCGGCAAAATAAACGGAGCCCCTAACAAGGCTATCAATACCTGCCTGCCAAAAAACCTCCTGCGCGCCAGCGCACGTGCAGTCGGGATGGCAAGGCCAGCGCTGATCACCGAAGACAAAACTGCCTGTGTCAGCGTAAAACGCAAGGCAGCCCAGTCGGAAAACGCAAACATCCCACCAGAGTCAGCACGCAGGGCAACTGCTGCCAAAGTACCCAGTATCAGTGCAGCAACAAGCGTGGCTGCACCGACACCGGGTAGAGGGCTTATTGGCTGAGCGCGCTCAGCCATTCCGAAATTGCCTGTTCACGTTCGGTTGCGGCCTGATCCGGCTCAAACAAAAGCGCCTTTTGGGGGACAATCAAAGTCTCGAATCCCTTAGGCAGCCCATTGGCCGGAGTTACCGCCGGATACATCCAGTTGGTCGTAGGAATAATCTGTTGGAATTTGTCTGACACCATAAACTGCAAAAATTGATCAGCAAGTTCGGACTGATCGGTATTCGCCAGTTTTGCGGCAACTTCGACCTGCATGTAGTGACCTTCGTCAAAGGACGCGGCCGCCTTACTGTCGTCTTCTTCAGCGATCAAATGATAAGCGGGAGATGTGGTGTAGCTGAGGACCATGTCAGCTTCACCTTCAAGGAAAAGTCCATAAGCTTCTGACCACCCCTTGGTAACCGTCACGATATTGTCGGCCAAGCCCGCCCAAATTTCCGATGCCTCCTCGCCATATGCTGCCTTGACCCACAAGAGCAGGCCCAGACCCGGCGTCGAAGAGCGAGGATCTTGGATGATGATCTTAGTATCACTATCTGCCAATTCACGGAAGTTAGCAGGGGCTACCGCATCGGCATTAAGAATAAACGCGAAATAACCCCAGTCGAATGGCACAAATACTTCGTCCGACCACTCGATCGGGAGGTTGTACTCTGCAATCACCGAATGAGGGGCAAAAAGACCGGTTTCCTTTGCAGATGTGATCAGGTTGTTATCAAGCCCAAGCACGACATCGGCGTCTGTGTTTTCGCCCTCAAGACGAATGCGAGACAAAAGCGCCGCACCGTCTTCGATGCCAACAAGGTTCAACTTGCAGTCGCAAACCTCTTCAAACGCAGCTTCCACTTGCGGACCTGGTCCCCAATCGGAAACAAAACTGTCATACGTGTAAACGGTCAGCTGAGGTTTGTCGGCGGCAAAAGCCGCTGTTGCACTCAGAAGTCCCGCAGCAATTAGCAGATGCTTCATGTCATCCTCCATTGCGGCGAGAGGGCAAGGATGGATGAAACCGTCACCTTTCCCTCCGCCGGTTCTAGCCGGTTCAGGTTCAACGGGTTCGTCAAACGACGTCTCAGCGCGGCTTACCGCGCACCCCGAGGTAAAACTGTGATTAGGAGGAACTGGAAGAAAATACAACCAAAACCAACTTCATCTAATCCTATCTGACAAAACCTACTGACGAGTCCCCGCATATCTTGACCGAGGAATGTTGTTGAAAATGCGACCTTGTATTTTCCGAAGTCAGTTTGGGTAAAACAGGGGCTTGAATTTACTACATTACATACGAATCCGAATACGTAGGAGCGGAAGAACCTGCCACGTTTTTGAAGTCAGGGATAGGTATGGTAAAGGTTCCAAACTCGTGAAACTTTTGTTGACAAGACGTCTTTACGTAATAATTTTACCCACTGAAATAATAATCGAAAGAGGGGCGCAAAGTGTATCTTGGGTTGGACTTGGGAACGTCGGGGCTCAGGGGAATTCTTATGGACGAAGCGGGTGTCGTAATTAGCGAAGCCGAAGCTGCCATTACAACTTCGAACCCCAAACCCGGCTGGTCCGAACAATCTCCGCTGGACTGGGTGGCCGCTTGCGAGAAAGTAATCGGAAATCTTCGCTCGTCCAATAACAAGGAATTTTGCGCGCTAAAAGGAATAGGCCTTAGCGGACATATGCACGGGGCGACATTGCTTGATGGTGAAGGCAATGCCTTGCGACCCTGCATCCTTTGGAATGACACTAGGTCTGCAGACGAGGCGAAGAAGCTCGACCAATATCCGGAAATGCGAAAGATTTCAGGAAATATCGTCTTTCCTGGCTTCACCGCTCCAAAACTGGAATGGGTTAGGTCACACGAGCCTGATATCTTTTCCAAAACCGCCAAAGTTCTATTACCGAAAGATTACTTAAGACTTTGGCTAACCGGGGAATATGTCAGTGAAATGTCCGATAGCGCGGGAACATCGTGGCTGGATGTTAACGCGCGGACTTGGTCGAATACAGCACTCGAACTAAGCAATATGCGTCTCGATCAAATGCCTCGCTTACTTGAAGGGAGCGAGTCTTCTGGCGAGCTTCGGCCCGAACTGCGACAAGAATGGGGTTTGTCCGAACCTGTCATTGTTGCTGGTGGCGCGGGCGACAATGCTGCTGCGGCGTGCGGGATCGGATGCATAAACGAAGGCGATGGATTTTTGTCCTTGGGTACGTCAGGTGTTTTGCTTGTAGCCCGGGGATCCTGCAGCCCTGCACCAGAGACCGCAGTTCACAGTTTTTGCCATGCAGTGCCTAACCGCTGGATCCAGATGGGAGTTATCCTTTCTGCCACTAACAGCTTGAACTGGCTTTCACGCAATGTGGGCCAACCAGTTCGCACGCTGGCTTCCGATTTGCCCCAAAACATAACTGGCCCGTCTTCGATAACATTTCTGCCGTATTTGTCAGGCGAACGGACTCCTCATAACGACAGCGCAATTCGTGGCGCGTTTTTGGGAATAGATGTTGCTACCGAGCAGGCAGACCTCACCCAGTCCGTGATGGAAGGTGTTGCTTATGCAATGAGGGACTGCCTTGAGGCTTTAAAGAACACTGGCACACAGCCGTCCAACTTACTCGCTGTCGGCGGAGGGGCCCGGTCCCGGTATTGGCTGGAAACCCTTGCCACGGTGCTGAACACACCGTTGACATTGCCTAAAGGAAGCGAAATCGGGGCAGCAAAAGGCGCGGCACGATTAGCTGTTTGTGCCGCTAACCGCTCCTCTGCTGCGGACGTCATGACACCTCCGGAACAACAGGAAACCATCGAACCAATACGCGGCTTAGCCGATGCTTATGAGACCGAGTACCATCGCTACACTCAGTATTATTCAGCGCTTTCACCGTTGGCCGCTCGATGAGACTGCAAAGCGAAGATCGCGACCCCGATGAATGTACTCTGCTAACTGACGGTCCGATGACCGTTTCCTTGTTAAGCTATGGCGCAATTACGCAAGGTTGGTGGTACGACGAAATTCCTTTGATCCTTGGATACGATGATCCAAAGGCGTATTTGACCGACAAGAATTACATGGGCGCAATTGTTGGACGCGTCGCCAACCGGATCGGAGGAGCCAAGTTTTCTTTGGGGACATCCCATTTTGAACTAAACGCAAACGAGGGCCGAAATACCCTGCACGGTGGGCCGGCTGGTTTATCGCATCGGCATTGGGACATCTCTCGAATTTCGCCGTCCGAAGCTCGGCTTCGTTTGACCTCACCGGATGGGGACAACGGTTTTCCTGGCAAAGTAAAATTTGAGGTTCAGGTAACTCTTGAGTTTCCAAAACTAGTGTACTCGTTTCACGCGCAACCTGATCGTCCAACACCTATTAGCATTACTCAACACAACTACTACTCTTTAGGCAGTACAACGGGAATTTCCGAACATAAACTTATGCTCGACTCAAATCAGTTGCTTGAATTCGACGAGGAAGGCGTCCCGTCTGGTAAAATCTGGAATGCGGCAGGCACGGGTTTGGATTTTTCATCACCAACGGTAATTGGAACGTCCTCACCTGACTTAGACCATTACTACCTGTTTGATACCAAAGGAAAACCGGATAACTTGGTTGCAGAATTGGCCGCCCCTTCAGGAGTGACCTTAAGTGTTTTTTCAGATCAACCCGGAGCCCAAGTCTATTCTGGAGCCAAGCTGAAAACTCCGTTTTATCCAAGAGATGGGCTGTGCATTGAACCGTCGGGTTATCCCAATGCAATTAATATCCCATCTTTTCCCTCTGTAATATCTACACCAGAAAATCCTTACCGTCAGACACTTACGCTGGAAATTTCCGGGTGCCAGACATGATCTACAAATTGCTTATTTCGATTTTAGGTGTTTTGCTGGTGATGTCATCTGGCGCTCGGGCGCAGTCGTTAGGACCGACCCCGGAATTCGTCACTCCGGACCTATCAAGTGTTAAGCTGGGGCAACTACTCTTTTTCGACCCTATACTTTCAGGCAACAAAAATATTAGCTGCGCAACCTGTCATCACCCAAAACTAGGTACATCAGACGGCTTATCCCTTGGCATCGGAGAGGGTGGTATTGGTTTGGGAACCGAGCGACTGATCGACCTAACGAATATTCCAGAACAGCGAATTCCTCGCAATTCGCCTGGTCTTTGGAATCTGGGCGCAACGGAATTTACGACATTCTTTCATGACGGACGACTTGAGACAGATCCAGCGCAGCCGAATGGTATAAGAACGCCTTTGGGCATGCACATGAGACCGGGTTTTAAATCTGCTTTGGCGGCACAAGCCATGTTCCCTGTATTGTCGCCAGATGAAATGGCAGGGCATTATTCGGAAAATGACGTTAGCAAAGCTGTCCGAATGGGGTTCCTAACACAAGTAGGCGGTGCATGGGATCTGATCGCAGCACGTGTTGATGCAATACCGGAATACGAGCGTCGGTTTGAAGAAATTTCGCCGGGTGAAGACATCACCTTCACCGCGATAGCGAATGCGATGGCTGATTTTATCGTCTTTGAATGGCGCGCTGACAACAGCGCCTTCGACAGATCAATGCGAGGTGAGGAAGCATTGTCCGAGGAAGCGAGCCTTGGCTTAAAGCTGTTCTACGGAAAGGCAGGGTGCAGCGAATGCCACTCTGGGTGGTTCCAGACAGATCACAAATTTCATTCTATAGCGATGCCGCAGATTGGGCCGGGAAAAGCGGCGCGATTTGAGAACCATGCCAGAGATGATGGGCGACTGCGTGTAACCGGCAATCCGGAAGATGCATTTGCGTTTCGCACACCGTCTTTGCGGAATGTCACGTTAACGGCGCCGTACGGGCATAATGGTGCTTTTTCACAACTCGAAGACATCATACGTCATCATCTGGACCCTTCTACATCCTTACGCACGTACTCCGTCGAATTGGCTCTGTTACCTGAGATCCCGAAATCTGACGACACGCGGTCGCTATTGGACTCGGCTCATCTAAATGCGATCTTGGACAGCAATGACCTGCCGGAGATTAGCCTGACAAATAAAGAAATCAGCGCGATCTTGGCCTTTCTCGGCGCTCTGGAAGACCCCGCAAAACGGTTGGGTGTTCCGAAAGAGGTTCCAAGCGGTCTGCCAGTTGAAAATTAGTTACCTAGTTACTCTGACTATCTGGTTTGGGGTATAGGCCTGCCAGTCACCTTCGACGCCATCGGGCCAAATGACCCTAACTGTAACAAGCTCGTCATAACCAAGCCCAAAATGATGAAGACCTGCAATCCCGCTTGCGTGGCCTCCTCCAATAGTTATTTCTCTGACTTGCTGTCCAATCGAAGTTTCGATCTCGATAAATCCACCCACCGCCATTCGATTGGGTCGCTTCTGCACGACATCCAACATCAACCAGTTCCCAGTTTGGAGCTGGTTTTGATAGACTTCGAGTTCACTTCCCCGATTGACTACCACCAAGTCCAGTTTGCCGTCGTTGTTCAAATCCACGATTGCCGCGCCACGGGACTTGGACATGGATGCGATGCCCGCTTCAACCGAAGCTTCAAAGAATTGACCGTCCCCTTGTTGCAATAGCATGTTGTTAGGATCGTAAAGGGCAGCATCGGGCATCTGCTCGACATTTCCTTTGGCTACGAAAATATCGTCTAAACCATCATTGTTAAAATCGCCGAACTGGGCGTGCCATCCAGTCGAAGGGCGACCGTCGCCCCCTAAGTGTGGCCTGTGAGCCGTTGTACCTTTTTCATAAGTTGCGTCGCGCCATGTTGGCCCATCGACATCGGAGTCGAAAACCTGAAGTTTCTGATCGCCCATTGATGTAAGGTAAACTTCGGGAAACCCATCGCCGTTTAGATCACGTGACGCGATACCCATCCCCCAGATTGAGTATGGCATCCATCCCTCTTCAAGCGAATAAAGCCGTGGCGCAGGTTCCATGGCCCATAACTGTTCTTGCCCATCGTTGACATAATAATGTCGGTCATTACTGACCCGAAGGTCTGCACGGCCGTTTCGTGCCCAGTCTGAAAAAAGGATGGACAGTGAGCAGTGACCTGGCTCCAAATGTTCCGGCTTGCGGTATTTCCCTTCCTCTGGGCGATAAAGAACAGTTGGTCCGCAGGTTCCGAAAGGACCATTTGGATCGAACCGATCAACATAGGTTCCAAACGCCAAAGTAGGCAGTGTTTGTCTGCCTTCCCATGTCGCCGAGAAACCTGTTGTCCAATGATCCTCGGCCTGAAAATCAAATTCACTGAATGGGCTAAATTCACAATCAGGATTGCCTTTAAACAAAAGGTCATCGCCCACGCGCAAGACAACAAGATCAAGGATGCCATCGCTATCGACATCAATCGGATAACCCCCGGTCACCCCAGTCAGTGACAATTCATCAGGTGTATCGATTGTAAACGAAATTTTGTCAGAGGATGTGTTTTTGAAAAGTTGAGATCGATTGGAACCGCCCGCCACAAATAGCTCGGGCAATTCGTCACCATTGCAATCGAAAACGGCTACACCTCCACCGACGAAATGTTCCCAACCACCGTCGTATACATGTGCAGGAATTTCTACTGTCGCAAAACTTGGGATTTTTGTCTCGGCATCGGCAGCCGTCGCGACCACGATCGAAACGATAAGCTCAGGCCGCATTCGTCGGCAACTCTTTGACTTTAAGAATCGACACCTGTTCGATGCCGTATGCAGCCGCGCCCTTGGCCCACATCAGATCACCCCAGTGATGTACTTTTATGTCGGGCAAAGGAGCATCTACGTTGGCTACTCCGCTCTGAATCCGATCCATGACTTCGTCCGAACACAAATGTTCAAAACTCATCTGGGCGCCAGACAAAATGATGCACTCTGGGTCAAACAAGTTGATCAAATTGGAGATCCCAAGACCAAACATCTGACCGGCTCGATTCAGTACTGATATCGCCATTTGCTCACCCGAGTTGGCCCGTTCGTGTATATCGGATACCGTTTCTGGCTTTCTATCTTGCGTCGCAACGGTCATCTCTCTGATCAGAGCATAATCACCGACGTAAGCTTCAAGGCACCCTCGCTGACCGCATTGGCACAAAGCACCATCCAGTTGAACTTTTGCGTGGCCAAATTCAGCTCCACACCCGCGCTCTCCTCGGTATAGTTTTCCATCCAGCACAATTCCAAGGCCGACACCGTGTTCGATTGTAACGACAAGAAAGTTCCTGAGCCCGATTCCCAATCCAAAAAGCTGTTCCGCCTTTGCAACCAGATTTGCATCATTTTCGATAAACGCAGGGCAGGGAATATATTCCTTGAACAATCGACTAAAATCCACGTTTCGCTCGGTCAAGGATGACGACCAATGAACAAAATTCCTCTTTGCATCCACCAGTCCCGCTATCCCAATTGATACACCAGACAAGTCACCAATCGTTATTTCTGTCCGTGAACAAGCCTGTTCCAGTGCAGTGTATATTGTTTTCACCAAATCGCGTGGCGACATACTGGTTTTGTTCAAGGAATGCGTGTGCAAGGAGACTTCTTTGCCTTCAAAGTCGACCAACAAAACTGAAATTACTTGTCGTGCGATTTTCAAACCTGCAACGAAATAAGAGCTTCCGTCCAGTTGCAGTAAAACTCTTGGCCTGCCTCGATTTGCAGATTTCGACTTTGATTCCCCTACAACCTCTTTGATCAACCCGGCTGAAATAAGATCGGCGGTAGCAGCGGTAACCGTTGCAGGGCTGGTATTCAAAGCAGTGGCAATATCAATACGCGATGTCGCCCCTCTTGTTCTAATGTGTTCGAGAACCCGCAAGCGGGTGGCATTCCTTTGGTCCAAGGAAACCGGCGAGTCCTTGTTGCTTAGCATTCTTTCCTCGCGAATCTCGTCATTTGGTCAATCTATTAGGAAATTCACGCGCCCGATAGGTTAAATATTTTACCCGCTGAAATAAATATGGTACTCAAAATTCGAGAGTCACGAATCACGACAGGATGACTCGGCCTTTGGGAGGAAATCATGAAAAGAATTCTCAGCTTTTCGGCTGCGGTTGCATTGATGGGCTCGGCTGTTTTTGCAGACCCCGTTGTTGGCGTAAGCTGGTCAAACTTTCAGGAAGAACGCTGGAAGACAGACGAAGCGGCGATCAAATCAGCATTAGAAGCAGGCGGCGCTGAATACATCTCAGCGGATGCTCAATCGTCTTCTGCAAAACAGCTGTCGGACATTGAAAGCCTTATCGCTCAGGGTGTGGACGCACTGATCATTCTTGCACAAGACGCACAAGCAATCGGCCCGGCAGTACAGGCCGCTGCTGATGAGGGTATTCCTGTCATAGCGTATGATCGATTGATCGAAGACGATCGTGCGTTCTATCTGACTTTTGACAATGTCGAAGTTGGCCGGATGCAGGCGCGTGCAGTCTTTGACGCGATGCCAAAGGGTAATTACGTCATGATCAAAGGGTCGCCGACCGACCCGAATGCCGATTTCCTACGGGGCGGACAGCAAGAAATCATTCAGTCTGCAGTTGACAGCGGAGACATTGTAATTGTCGGTGAGGCATATACTGACGGCTGGCTTCCGGCAAACGCGCAGCGTAATATGGAACAAATTCTGACAGCGAACGAAAACAATGTCGATGCCGTTGTTGCCTCTAATGACGGAACGGCCGGCGGTGTTGTAGCTGCACTGACCGCACAGGGCATGGAAGGTATTCCCGTCTCGGGACAGGATGGCGACCATGCGGCGTTGAACCGGGTCGCTTTGGGAACCCAAACAGTATCGGTTTGGAAAGACGCGCGCGAACTTGGGAAAGCGGCAGGCGAAATCGCAGTGGCTCTTAGTGGCGGTACCAGCCCAGGTGACATCGAAGGCGCGGTCAGCTGGACATCGCCCGGTGGCACCGAGATGAATTCGGTATTCCTTGCCCCGGTACCAATCACAAAAGACAACCTTTCGGTCGTTGTAGATGCCGGTTGGATTCCACTAGCAGACCTTTGCCAGGGTGTTGAAAACGGACCTGCACCCTGTAACTAAAACACGCTGTCCCCGGCCCTCAGGTCGGGGACACTAGCTGAATATGAAAGATCGGAAATGACCGAAACTTCGTCTCAGCCGGTTCCTCAAAAAGCAAAGGCCAGCCTATTCCAGCAATTGGAATTGGACATGCGGCTTTTGGGAATGATCGGCGCGTTCGTCATCCTTTGCATTGGCTTCAACATCGTCACAGACGGGCGGTTCCTTACACCGCGAAACCTGTTCAACTTATCGATTCAGACTGTGTCAGTGGCAATTATGGCGTGCGGAATGGTTTTCATAATCGTCACACGCCACATCGACCTGTCAGTGGGTGCACTGTTGGCAACGACCTCTGCAGTAATGGCAATGACTCAGACCGAGTTATTGCCCCACATGTTGGGCATGGGTTTGAACAATCCGGCAACCTGGGCAATCACAATTGTAATCGGACTTTTGGTCGGAACCCTGATCGGAGCATTTCATGGGTGGATGGTCGGCTATCTTACGATCCCGGCATTCATTGTGACTCTTGGCGGATTTCTGGTTTGGCGAAACGTTGCTTGGTATCTGACCAGCGGACAGACTATCGGCCCCTTGGACAGCAACTTTCTAAAGTTCGGCGGAACCAACGGAACATTGGGCACCACGGCAAGTTGGATGTTTGGTTTTCTGGCCGCGGCAGTCGCAATATGGGCATTGTGGAGCAGCAGGCGAGCAAAAGCTGCACACGGTTTTCCCGTCAAACCAGTTTGGGCGGAGTCAACCCTTGCAGCTATTATGACAGTCTCCATCCTGGGTTACGTTTACATTGTAAACAGCTACCAAATACCTACCCGCAGATTGGAACGCATGTTTGAGGCACGCGGCGAAACAATGCCCGAAGGGTTAGTCGTTGGCTACGGCATTCCAATTTCGGTTCTAATTCTGATCATTGTGGCAGTCATTTTGACAGTTGTGGCGCGTAAAACGAGATTTGGTCGCTATATATTTGCGACTGGTGGCAATCCCGACGCCGCTGAGCTTTCCGGTATCAACACCCGGTGGTTAACGGTAAAGGTTTTCGCTCTTATGGGATTCCTTTGTGCCGTTTCAGCAGTGGTCGCCTCTGCGCGATTGGCCAATCATTCCAATGACATCGGCACGCTTGACGAACTAAGGGTGATTGCCGCCGCAGTCATCGGAGGTACAGCCCTGTCCGGCGGAATCGGGACGATATACGGCGCGATATTGGGCGCACTAATCATGCAGGCCCTTCAATCTGGCATGGCCATGGTAGGTGTCGACGCACCGTTTCAGAACATTGTCGTCGGCACTGTTTTGGTCTTGGCCGTCTATATCGACATTGTCTACCGCAAGCGTTTGGGGGCAAAGTGATGCAAGATCAGGACACAAAAAAAACGACCGCAAATATGGGCCGGGGGTCAGGTGCGCCTCCATTAGTGGAAATGCGCGACATTTCCATATCATTCGGCGGTATCAAAGCGGTTGATCACGTCTCGGTCGATCTTTACCCCGGTGAAGTTGTTGGACTTTTAGGCCACAACGGAGCAGGCAAATCGACGCTGATTAAGGTTTTGTCTGGTGCCTATCAAATGGACCAAGGCGAAATTCTGATTGACGGCAAGCCAGTCGACATTGACAACCCGCGCGACGCCAGGGCCAACAACATCGAAACTATCTATCAAACTCTGGCTTTGGCTGACAACTTGGATGCAACGTCCAATCTCTTTCTCGGGCGAGAAATGGTCACTCCGATGGGGTTAGTAAATGACGCCGCGATGGAGGCTGAATGCCGAAAAATTATGGCTCAGTTGAACCCCAACTTTCAAAAGTTCAACGATCCGGTCTCAGCCCTATCCGGTGGACAAAGACAGTCGGTTGCGATTGCCCGCGCGGTTTATTTCAATGCCCGTATACTGATTATGGACGAACCAACCGCTGCGTTGGGGCCACACGAAACACAGATGGTTGCCGACTTGATCCACCAGTTAAAGGCACAGGGAATAGGAATTTTTCTGATCGATCACGATGTGCACGCCGTTATGGAGTTGTGTGACCGGGCATCCGTTATGAAGAACGGAAAACTGGTAGGAACAGTGAACATCGCCGATGTGACAGACGATGACCTTTTATCCATGATCATCCTCGGCAAGCAGCCCGGGCAAACGGCAGATTAGGGGGCAACTATGATTAGTGATTTCTTTGAGGGGATTGAAAAAGCCCGATTTGAAGGCGCGGAAAGTACAAACCCGCTGGCCTTCCGCCATTACAACCCGGACGAGATAGTCTTGGGCAAGCGCATGGAAGATCACTTGCGATTTGCCGTAGCGTGGTGGCATTCGTTTGCTTGGGAGGGAGGAGACCCTTTCGGCGGCGCCACATTTGAACGCCCATGGCATCCCCAGGATGACATGGGACGGGCCAAGATGAAGGCCGATGTGGCGTTCGAGATGTTTGAAATTCTTGGACAACCCTATTTTTGCTGGCACGATGCCGATATCCGACCCGAGCAGGGGGATTTTGCTGCCAACCTGAAGACTCTTGAAGAAATCACCGACTATATCGGTGAAAAGATGCAATCGGTTGGCACAAAGCTTTTGTGGGGAACGGCGAATATGTTCAGTCATCGCCGCTGGATGGCTGGCGCAAGCACCAACCCTGATCCTGATGTGTTTGCTTTTGCTGCTGCCACCGTGAAGTCGTGCATTGACGCCACGCATAAGCTCGGCGGAGAAAATTATGTGCTGTGGGGCGGGCGTGAAGGATACGAGACCCTTTTGAACACAGACATGCAAGCAGAGCTCGATCACATGGGCCGTTTTCTGAGCATGGTTGTCGACTACAAGCACAAGATCGGATTCAAGGGAACCATTCTGGTAGAACCCAAGCCGCAAGAACCATCAAAGCACCAGTATGACTTCGACGCGGCAACCTGCATCGGGTTTCTAAGAAAATACGGACTGGAAAACGACGTAAAGCTAAACCTGGAACAGGGCCATGCTATCTTAGCCGGCCACAGTTTTGAGCATGAAATAGCGGTGGCCACCGCAGAAGGAATGCTCGGTTCCATCGACATGAACCGGAACGATTATCAGTCTGGCTGGGACACAGACCAATTTCCCAACAATACGCCCGAAGTTGCCTTAGCCTACTATCACATATTGAAGTCAGGAGGTTTTTCGACAGGGGGCACAAACTTTGACGCAAAACTGCGCCGTCAGTCGATTGACCCACAAGACCTAATTGCAGCACATATTGGAGCCATGGATATCTGCGCGCGAGGGCTTAAGGCGGCAGCGGCAATGGTCGAGGACGGCGGCCTGGCAATGGAGTTGGCGAAGAGATATTCAGGTTGGCAAACAGACGAGGCTCAGTCCATGTTGGAGTCTGGCCTGGAAGAAATTACTGCTCGTGTTTTGGATCAAGGGATAAATCCCAAGCCGCGTTCGGGACGGCAAGAGTATTTGGAAAACTACGTAAACCGATTTGTCTGATCGAAGCAGACAGCGGGACGTTTGAGGAAAAAAAGACATCCCGGAAACGTTCACGAAAAACAGCAAATTCTGATAATGGCTTCTTCACCAAGACGCAAACAAGCTCAAACCAAAGCAAGGACTCGGTCAACGCTCTGGCCGAGTCAACTTTTACAGGCAATCCGAAGAGGAGACGGAACCAATTGCATGGTTGCGGCATCCCAATGCATCAGATCTCAGCTCGATAGATAAGGCTCAATAGAAAGGCATAAATTCCAAATTGAAGCGCGAGATACCCTGTCTCCAACAAAACAAACCCACCAGCATTTGGCACATTTTGTTTCGCAACAAAGGCAAGCACATGTGATGTCCAAAAGAAGATCCCCATCAACGAGGAAAACTGAAACGCGCGAACCATTCCAACGCTACCGGTGTGAAACAACGGAAAAATCGACGGGAGCGATCCCCTGAGTCAAAATTGTCAGCAAGCCGATGAACACGTTAGGTTCGCCAGCAAAATAACCAAAACTCTCGTATTGTTCTTTAAACAAACCAACATGCCACCCAAGGGCGAGCGGGAATACCACCAGAATATAGGCGATCGAGGAAAGAAAAATTTTCATCGTCCAGTCCCTATGCACTGGACGCGCGTTTCCACAACGCGATCGTTGCGCCACCGGGGTCAAGGATGAATGTGGCTACACCTGCTGGGCCTTGAAGATCCTCTGCGATAATGGACGCACCGCGCTTTTTGGCGTCAGAAACTGCCGCAGGCAGATCATCGACTTCCAAATATGGCACCCAGCCCGATACCGATTCCATTTCATCCGTGATGGCGGCAAACGGTTTGTCTTGTCCATTAAGCGTCAAGAACGTCATTTCCCCAATGTCGTCCGGTACCCAGCCAAAAGTCTGCTGCATAAAATCATTTGTCTTGGCGCGGTTAGCACTGACATTATCGAACCATACGAAAGGAGAAGGTATTAGCTAATTCCTTTTGTTTTTTGCAAGTAATATTGAGCTAGACTCTTTTCTTGCATATTGCAAGAAAAAACCTGCGCCTCTATTTATTGAATATGACGAGATTGCGACCAGCCAAATGGAACGGATGCCCGACGCGCTATGCGGCAGGGCTCATTGGTGACAAGTGGTGTTTTCTAATCCTAAGGGACGTGCTGCTTTTGGGGAAAAGAACGTACAGCGAACTGCTCAATTCACCTGAAGGAATCTCAACGAACATTCTTGCAAATCGCCTGTCCAAACTAGAAACTGAAGGAATATTGGACCGAGAGGTTGATCCCCGCAAAGCCAGCAGGATTTGCTACTTTCCGACGGGAAAAGCTCGGGACCTTCTCCCTGCCCTACTCAACTTGATGTTATGGTCGACGAAGTATGATGAAAATACCGAAGCGCCAAACTCATTTGCTGAGGAATTGAAGAAAGATTTTTCCGGAGCGGTTGCCTGGTACGAAACAGAGATTGAGCGAGTAAACTCCGAGATTTTCTCAACCCCTAAATCGTGACTTGATCGAATGAGTCCATAATGGAAATTCGTCACTGTACCGTTTTGATTGCCCAACCAAACGCCTCAGGATTAAAAACTTGATATGTCCTAAGCGGCCATCAAAGAAAAATGTTTTTTGCACCCGAAGTGCCGTGGCCATGCCAGCACATCACTAGTTTAAATGACATCCTAGATTTTCCGTTTTGATTAAAACAGGTTTCCGAAATGTCCCTCCGCTCATTAGTTCAAAAAGAGTTCGACAAGATCGTCTTTCAGGATCTCGCGGGACTGGGCTTTAATAAGGTTTCGACCCGTTTAACCTCAAGGCCAATAGGTGAGTTCTTGGCGCTGGTGGGCCTTCAATTCAGCCATCATTCATCAGCAGGTGAGTGCGATTTCACGGTCGATTGCGGTCTAATGCTTCCCGGTGTTTGGGAACTATACTCCGGCCAAACGGGAGACGTCCATCAATTGAGTGAGTGTGTTTGTTTCGGCAGACTCGGATTTTTCTTTGATCAGCGAATGGATATCTGGTGGAGTTTTAGATCCAATGATGACTTGAAGTCACTGCACCAAAAACTTGCAGATATGCGCCTTGTGCGCCAAGTGCGTTTTTCAAGCGCGAGGTCAGTGCGGCGGACACAATCGAGGCCAGCACAAACAAAGTCGTACTCCAGGAATAGTAGTTCAGCCCACCTATTTCAGCGACAACCGAAGGCAGTATGGGACAACTTTGGAGGGAAGCATTCGATCGCGCGAAAGGATATCTGCAATCGGAGCCGAACTTGGATTTAAATTCGACTATTTTGATGAAATGCGAATGTACAACACATTCAAAGCTCATCAGTTAGTTAACTATGCCGGAGACTACGACAAATCCCAGGACGTTTCGATCAAGCTGTTTGAAGCCTTCTTCGGTCAAAGACAAAATATCAGTGACATTGAAATACTGGTCAAAATTGCAGACTCTGTAGGGCTGCCCGACGACAACGTGCGTAAAGTCCTTGAAGAAGAAAGCAGAGCCATGGCCGTTCGCACACGCCAACGCTACTGGACAGATTTAAGGGTCAGCAGTGTACCAACTGTGGTCATTCGACCGTCTTTTGCCGTTTCCGGGGCTCAAGGTGTGGACACCTATTCCAAAATACTCTTGGGTGCCCAAAGAAATTGAGCCGCTGCCCCGGAATCAAACACTGCGATCTAACAGTGAAGTAAAAACTCTTTAACGCCTCAGGTGACCTCAAAGGTTCACCGAAAGCGTTCAACAAGAAGACTAAGGAGATATATGTGAGCTACCAAAAGTACTTGAGAGAAGCATGCTATGTAGGCGGGGACTGGATTGCCGCTGACTCGGATGCTCTGATCGACGTCCAGAATCCTGCGACCGGCGAAGTGATCGGAACTGTTCCGAACTGCGGCACAGAAGAGACCCTGCGCGCAATTGAAGCTGCTAAACTAGCGTTCCCTGAGTTTTCATCGATGCCACTGCTCGAACGGGTCAATCTTCTTTGGGACCTGCAAGACGCCCTGCTGGACAACAAACAGAGCCTTGCGGAACTTCTCACAATTGAACAAGGCAAACCACTCGCTGAATCTCTGGGCGAGATTACCATTGGGGCTGCTTATGTCCGTTGGTTCGCCGAAGAAATCCGCAGAACCAAAGGTGAGATTGTTCCCTCGCCAACGAACGGCAGAAAGTTCCTTGTTACAACTCACCCCGTGGGCGTCGTTGGCATGATCACCCCGTGGAACTTCCCGTCATCGATGTTGGCCCGCAAACTCGGCCCGGCTCTAGCAGCTGGCTGCACCGTGGTCGCAAAACCAGCCACTGCCACGCCGTACTCAGGATTGGCCTGGGGTGCACTTTGCGAAGAGGTCGGATTTCCCAAAGGAAGCGTGAATATTCTGACAGGTTCTGCCCGTCAAATTGGTGGCGCGATAATGAGCTCTCCGGATGTACGCAAAGTTACTTTCACAGGTTCGACCGAAGTCGGAAAAGAACTAATCCGGCAGTCTGCGGACACAGTCAAGAAAGTCAGCATGGAATTGGGCGGCAATGCGCCGTTTCTGGTCTTTGAAGATGCCGACCTGGATGCCGCTGCTGAAGGTGCTATCATTTCGAAATTCAGAAATTCAGGACAAACTTGTGTTTGCGCCAACCGTTTCTACGTACACTCGGACGTATATGATGCATTCGTTGAAAAGCTTGTTGAAAAAACCAACGCCTTAAAAATTGGTAACGGCCTTGACGAAGGTGTTCAACAAGGGCCACTGATCGATGATGACAGCCTGGCAAAGGTAGAAGAACTGTTGGCTGATGCAGTTGACCGCGGTGCAAAAGTCGCGACAGGCGGAACCCGGCATGAGCTTGGCCATACCTTCTTCCATCCCACCGTGGTTACTGAAGCCAATCAAAGCATGCGCGTTGCGAAAGAAGAAATATTCGGACCACTCGCTCCTATTTTCCGCTTTGACAGCGAAAACCAAGCAATCGCTATGGCGAATGATACTGAGTTTGGCCTCTGTGCATACGCATATACCAAAGATTTTGGCAGAATCATGCGTCTCAACGAAGGGTTGGAGTACGGAATGATTGGCGTAAACTCTGGCCTGATCACAACGGTTGAAGCGCCGTTTGGTGGTGTCAAGGAAAGTGGTCTGGGCAAGGAAGGCGGTAGCCAAGGTCTGGAAGACTATCTGGACAAAAAATACACTGCCGTCGATTTTGACGTGGCAACCTAACCAAGTTAGGAAGCTGGTTTAGATTTCTTCCCGGGGTCTTATCCTCGGGAAGAGCTTGGGAGCAATTTTTACATTAAAGAATTTACAAATTTGTCCAATCCAAAGCGCCGGCATTTCGATTAAAAAGTTGAGCTTCCAAAATGAAGATAGGCTTGGCTGTTGCTTTACTTTTCGTAGTACTAGGCGGTGTCTTTTTGCTAGCGGCACTTTTGACGACACCAATGCACTCGGACATGGATCAGGCTGAAGAATCTTTTTCGCAGATTAATACGAGTAGAAAACCGTCAGCCAAGGCGAATTTCCTATGTAATGTCGGTTTAACTTTCGTTATTTTCGGGATCACCGGAATTACGATCCTAAAGTTCCTGGAAACCTATTACGGCTGAGGCCGAAATTGAATTGCACCTAATAAGTGAAACAGCATGTAGGAAATGATCAGCGTGGCTTCGTTCATAGCTTACTTCGATTTCACTCGATTTTTGCAAGGGACCTAGCAGCTGCTCAAAGGTAGTTGGGCTTTTACTATACATTAGATACACAGGACTCCCCGACCCAATCCTCTTTTCGCTTTTGGTACTTACTACGAGAGTGACTTAAGGATGCTTTGGATCTTCAATAAATTCCACCAAGTCCAACGTGCTAGAGTCTGACAAGCCGAAATTCCTGTCCGATCTAACGTAATCAATTACGTCAGACTTAAGCTGCTGATCTTTCTTTGCAGGATCTGGTGATTCAGCTAGCAACCAACCGATGACCATTCGCAAAAACCACTGATCAATTGTACCGTGAGTAGACAGCGTGAATTTTTTTGATAGTCACCTTGGAAGACATAACACTGTGCTACAAACCAAAAAGAGAATACGCGTCTATGTCAATAAACTAAAAGCTGACCGAAGTATAATTCTCCGGAGAGAACGCTACCTTAAATTCACGTACGTTGAGTGTTTTTGTGGCAGGTTTCTTCCTCTAAGACTGATGGCTTTGTGACTTCGGCAAGCATGGTTTCAATGGTGCGAGCAAAATCCACCCACACATGCGGCATAGCCCACAACGAGTGAAAGTTTTGTTAACTATTGAAGCGAGTTTAACTCCAAGTGGTTCTCAGGCGACCCGAACACGAAACCTGCGCTACAAATTGATAGCAGGGATAATTCTATAAATAGGACACTTTTTCAGTCTCAGAGTCCCGAAATGTACGGAGGTTTGCCTGCGTCACTGTTTGCGTATTTCCGGATATTTTTTCGGCTCTGAAAAATCGTTCATATCGTCGCGATACCAGCTTGGCTCAAATATTTCCCCAATCCAACCGTATACAGCGAACAATGGCTCGTTACCCGTTTGGATTGCGTGCGCCTCATTTTTTCGGTGCACAACAACATCGCCCTGATGTTTTCGATTTGGTTGCCCGCCAGTACCCACCTGAAACGACGCATCGCCGGATAGCACAACATAAAATTCCTCTGCGGGATGAGCATGTGGCGGGTAATATGTATTTGGCCCCATCAAGAACAGTCCCAAAATGACTTCGTGATTTATCAGTACCCCATCCGGCCCAACGCCTTCTCCGTTAGCGAACTCCGAGAGGAATGGTCTGCTCCAGTTGTTTTCGGCATAGAACTCAGCCCAATTGACATACCCAAAGGCTGAAAATGCAGCCTGACGCAGCCCATCCAAAGATGGCGGCACGCTTGCCCCAAAAACTTTTGGAGCATGGCGCAACGCTCGGACATTCGTTTGAGAGGGTGTCTTAGTATCAACAGAAGTCGTTTCGATACCGTCGATTGCGGACGACATTATGGCAATCAGTTCTTTTCGATCTTCTGAAGTTTGGCTGTCGATGTTTAGGAGAAGGTGCTCGGAAGTTCGTCGGGCCAGTTTTAGTAAAGCTCCAATCGCGTTTCGGTTCGCTTTCATTAACGTCAGGGCTCCGGCACTATTTTCTAGGCGCCTAAGTCGCCAAGAAGGTTTTATAAAGTGTTAACGACAAACCCAAAAACGACCTTTGTGGCCGATACGGCCTACAAACTTAGATTGTGAATTGTCTTCGAAACAGCAGTTGTCGATCGAATGAAAAAATAAGTTGGGCGGTCTAACGATCAGATTTAGAGTGTCGGTTTGTTGAAGCGCACCTAAGCTATTCTTTTTATGATATTTCGTTGAGTGCTTTTGCGGTTTCTTTTGCGCAGTTATTCAAAAAGGTGTCCCCCCTCTCCTACGAAAAGGGGAAGAGGGGACAGGGGGGGAGAGGAGGAGGGGGTACAAAATCAATTTTGGCAGAGTTTAATTCACGCTACCAACGCACCTGCGCTGCTTTTTAGCAACTCGGCAGCTTGAGAGACCGTTTTCTCAACAATTTGTTCAGCACTTTCGATTGTGTCGATCAAATCTAACGCCTCGCCAGCTATTAGAACCCGCGTCGCGTAATCATTGGGATCCGAGGCTTCATAGACCGCTCGCTGATTTTCGGCGTCTTGCTTCAGCGCTTCTATTTCTGAATGCCACTTTTTGGCAAAGTCATTCGAAACTACGCGACCGGTGAAGTGCCAGGGCCAATCCAGCCCTCTGGTGACATCGAAAACCTTCGACCGAACAGTGTCATCTCCTTTGGTTTCAACCAACAGCTGCTTGGCTTTCTCTGATCCAATTGCTTCTTTACTGGCCCAGAAACGCGTCCCCATCATAACGCCATCTGCACCCAACATCAGCGCAGCGGCCAGACCGCGGCCATCAGCTATTCCGCCTGCAGCAACGATGACTTGTTCCGGACCCGCTAAATCTCTTACAGCCGGCAGCAAGGCCGTCAACCCGCGGTCCATCCCGTGACCGCCTCCTTCTTGGCCTTGAACGACAATGATATCTACACCAGCGGCGATTGCTGCTTTGGCTTGCTCTAGCCGCTGAACCTGCCAAAGCGTCGGTACCCCAGCTTCTTTCGCCTTTTCGACGGCTTCGGTTCCGTCGCCAAAAGATAACATAAGTACTTTGGGGTTAAGCTTTAGCGTTTGTTCCAAAAGGCCCGGTTGTTGCAAAAGGCTCCAAGTGATGAACCCTACTCCAACCGCTTGATTGCCGGCTTCTTCGAATTCCGTGTTCATCCAATCGAGGTTTCCGTAGCCACCCCCGATCAGACCCAAGCCACCTGCTGACGTTACTGCGGCGGCAAGCTTGCCCCCGGAAACAAGATCCATTGGCGCCAGTAAAATTGGATGTTCGATGCCAAGCATCTCAGTCAGGCGGGTTTGAAGTTTTTGTTCCACGTCTTCATTCCTTAGAATCTCGTTAACCCCGATATAGCAAACCATTGATGCTATAAAAAATGATTGATTGTGGAATTTAATATCTGTAAATTCGATCTATGGATTTTTCATTGCTTCGAACATTTCTCGCTGTAGCCGAACAAGGTGGCTTTGCTGCCGCTGCTCAAAAACTCGGAACAGTGCAGTCTAACGTGACGCACCGTATTGCTCGTATGGAAGAGCAATACGGGCAAAAACTATTCACCCGCGGTCGCGGTGGCGCGCAACTGACACCGTTTGGAGAAATAGCGCACCTGCATCTGGACAGGTTGTCTGAAGAAATCAGGTCTGTTGAAAGCAACCTGAATGACATAGCAAATGGGTCGGGCAACCTTAGGCTGGGAGCGATGGAAACTACTGCGTCATCCCGATTGCCGACATTGCTGAAAGATTTGCGAGAGGCTTGTCCCGATGCTCGGCTTTCCCTGACGACCGGCCCAACTGCCCAGCTGATGCAGGCGGTTTGGAAACGTGAACTTGACGCTGCGTTCGTAGCAGGCCCTGTTGATGAAAACAGATTTCGGGCAACACCGGCGTTCGAGGAAGAACTGGTAATTGCATCTTCCAAGAACCTGCCGTCAGATCCTCCCTATTTGGTTTTTCCTGTTGGGTGCCACTACCGCGCAACCACTGAGACTTGGCTCAGGTCTATCGGAAAACCTGATACGGAGCTTCTGGAAATGGGAACTTTCGACGGGATATTGGGGTGCGTTGCAGCGGAAATAGGTTGTGCGGTAGCACCTCGAAACGCATTCAAAAACTCGTTAGCAAGTCAGAGCTTGGAGCTCTCGCCTCTTCCGCAGCCGTATTGCAACGTCTCGACATCCCTCATCATGAGAAATGACTACATACCTGTTCGGGCAGCAACTGAGCTTCTGCACCTTTTGACTTCTGAGCAATGACTGAAATAAAGTTGTTGACCCGTTAGGTGTTTCGCCGCACGAGGTCTATCTCGGTTTAAAAAGAACTCCCGTTTCTTCAGCCTGAAGTCGTTTATAAATTCCTGCAAAATTGTGTGCTGTGTGAGAAACGTGGGCACAAACTACAGTAATAACTACTATAGCAGCAGAAGTGTTTGAGATTTCATACTTCGCCGAAATCTCCGACTTAAAGCTATTTCCTGATAGACCGGTGTTCGCCGCCAACCATCCGCCTCAGCGCCAAGGCGATGTTAACGAGATCAATCGAACTCTCCTGAAGTTGGTGTCCAACATGGGAACGCGTCTGTTTCGCGTTCCCAGACAGCTGAATATTAGGCTAGCACCACGTCCTTTTGGTTTTCCCATCCTGATATGTTGCTATCTCCATTAACGCTCGTTTTTTTACATTTTTGAGAGTTACTGAGATCAAAATGAGATTTCACAATTACTCCTGATAAGTTTCTGTTATCGGGCTTAATTGAATTCTTGACGATTTCGGTTCATATTGCACTCAATGTCAGTTCCAGCGCCCTATATCCCCAATCTTACCCCTGCCCTTTCAGAAGCAGATCACGAAGCTCTGACCGACCTGTACATAGAGGGAACCCCGGCAAACACTTTGCGCGCTTATGAACGCGACCTCGTTTACCTGACCGCATGGAAATTGGCACGATTTCAAGAAGACCTTCTTTGGCCTGAGACTGAGCCAACCGCCCTGGCCTTTATACTCGACCACGCCCGAGACCTAAATGAGGCGCCCGAAGCAGAAGCGGCACGTGTTGCAGCGCAAGTGCTTATTGCGCAAGGGTTACGGCGAACTCTGGACTGCCCTGCCCCATCTACGTTGGATCGGCGTATAGCTTCGTGGCAGGCATTTCATCGCATGAAAAACCTGCGCTCTCCCTTTGATGCTCCACGTGTCAAACAAGCCCGGGCAAAAGCTCGCCGCGCTGCGGGTCGCCCCCCTAGTCCAAAATCAGCGAACCCTATTACTCGCGATATTCTGGAACAAATGTTAGCAACATGCTCTGGTACACGACGCGATTGTCGTGATCGCGCCCTACTAATGTTGGGATGGGCCTCAGGCGGAAGACGGCGGTCCGAAATAGTAGAACTCCAGCGCAGTGATGTTTCTTTGAAAGATTTCCACCAGAACGGTTTAATCTGGATTTCGCTGATAGAGACAAAAACGACCGCTAAAGGAAAGACACCGCGGTTGGTTCTAAAAGGTCGCTCAGCCCAAGCATTGATACATTGGATCGAGCTGGGCGCAATCGACAATGGGCCACTGTTTCGCCCGATATCAAAAGCTGACCGTGTTCTTAAGCGTCCACTTAGCCCCGATGCTGTTTATCAAATCGTTAAACATCGCTTGTCTTTAGCTGGTCTGCCAGATGGGTTTGCTTCACCGCACGGGCTTCGTTCAGGGTTTTTGACGCAAGCTGCGTTGGATGGTGCCCCGATACAAGCGGCCATGCGGTTGTCCCTGCACCGATCAATGGCACAAGCTCAAAAATATTACGATGACGTCGAAATCGCTGAAAACCCAGCGACGGACTTGCTTAAATAAGTAAGGCGCCGAGGTTCACCCAGCACCTTTTAAAGACATTCCGACAAAATCTTACCCGTGGGTAATATCTTCCTCTTCACGTAATTCATCGATCATAGTTGCTATTGCTCGCTCCAGTTTGGCGCGGTCCACCCTTGTAAAATCCAGATTGTACCTCAACTCGATCCGTCCGCTTGAGGCCGAGCACTTTGCAATTCCGTCCCTGCCCGAAACCTGAAAGGTAGTTTTGGCGCGGCGCGGTTTTTCTTGACCTTGAGCGTTTTGTTTCCTTTCCGGGGCGGCGGCCGAATTCAGAAATTCTCGCAAAATAGATATCTCGCGTGCACCGTCCCTATCAGGTTCGCCGTTTAATGCGGCACGAAGCCGATGGACCAATCCAGGATCAGAATCGAGCCTACGCTTGAGTTCAACCCCAACATTCCGCGGTATTTCATTGGGATGGTTCAAATCTTCACCCAGCATCATAATCAGACTGGCGAACGCTCGTATGTAGCTGCGTTTGGTGTAACTGGCTGATTTAAATAGGATTGTCACCGCTTTGTCGACATCTGCACAGTCATTGTCCGGCTCGGCAGCATAGGCTAGGGCGAGGGTACCCATTTCTGCAAACGAGATATCCTTTCGGATCAAATTTTCATCGACCATACGACGGTAACTGTCGCCCAGATCTGCTCCGTCTGAAATTCCGGCTGGAATGGCCGCATATTCCTGCTCACCTGTTTCCTCAAACAAATCTCGGTAAGCGGATAGTCGACGCATTCCCTGAATCAAGTCGAATCGACCATCAGCTCGGCGTTCGACGCGGATCGGATTGGATAACCCAATGTCTTGAATCGAAGCCTTCAGTTCCTCCAACTCTGCATCCGGTCCGGGTTTCCGATCCCTTGTCAGTTTTTCAGTAACGACGTCATGCAGGGCAATTCGCTCGGTAACTAATCCTTCTGACCGAAGCCGTACCAGCTCGTGGGCGAGGCGATCATTCTCTTCTCTTATGGCATCTTGAGTTGACTGCTGGTCCCGCAAAGCCTCTGCATTTTCCGTAATAGCTGCCGCCATTGGGCCGCGTCTTTTTTCCGACGCTTTTTCCGGAACCTTGCTGGCAGGAATATCTTCCATCGCCGGCACATCGATATCAAACATTCTGCGCTTGCGGCTCATGCGTCATCCTCCAATTTGTCCCAGGCCGACAACATCACGCCCCGAAACTCTTCATATGCATTATCAAAAGTCGAACGGGCACGACGCCACGTCTCACGTGTCATTTCTCGGTAGTCCATCTCATAGACTGAACTTAGGAACCGCCCGGATTGCTCAACTGCTCGGGTCATTTCGACCGGATGCTCAGCCAAATGATCGCCAAAAACCTTACGGAAGGCGTCATACATCGCCAAGTGCAATGCATTTCCCGGCTCATATCGCGTCAAAAGGAAACGCACCTCAGCGAAGGCTTTGGGTAGACTAATCTTACCCGTGGGTAACGTTTTATCGAACCCATAGGCTAAATCTTCCAACGCTTCAGCCAGCTGTCCGATGAATGAAGTAGTCGAATCATATTCCCAATATCCAGGACCAGACGGTATGTAGAGCATATCCGCCGCGAAGACAGCATTCATCGATTGATAGCCAATGGCCGGCGGGCAATCGAATAAGATCAGATCGTAGGCATCATCTGGTATCTGATCCAAGTAACGTGATACAGCAGCAAAGAACGACCACTCTGGATTCAGATGCCTATACTGAGCCGACGCAAACTCCACAAAGGCAGCATTCGCACAAGAAGGTATGGCGTCGATGGTGGACCATGACGTTTGTTTGATAAAATCTGAGATCCTGAGATCCCCCAAACCCATGTCAGTTATTGATGGGGGAAGCTGACGGTGGGGCAGGGCAGTACCAGATTCAGCAGCCACTGACCGGCTGTTCATCCGCTCAGTCTCACGGATCAAATCTCGGGCCATGATACCCCAAACGGTAAAGTCCTCCGATACGTCAGTCAGGCCCATGGAGTGGCTGAGCGTGGCCTGAGGATCAAAGTCTACGACAAGCACTCTGTAACCATCAAGCGCAGCCGCATGGGCCAGGTGCAGCGCCACGGTTGATTTTCCTGCACCTCCCTTGAAATTCGCGACCGCAGCCCGAATCGCTCGTTTACCGACCGGACGCTGAGGCATTAGTACCTTGCGGTTCAACTTGAGCCGACGGCGTAACTCATTGACCTCCTCCAGACTGAACCATCGCTGCCTCCCCTCTGGCTCTACCTCGCCACCTGGCAGCGATGGGTCTGCCGCCAACTTTCCCCGAAATGTCGACTGGTTGATACGAAATATCAATTCAGCCACCTCCCAACTGGAGAACCTGCGCAACGTCTTTTCCATCTCGGGACTGAATGTCTGTCGTCGTATCCAGCCCTGCAGTTTAAGGGACTGCGTGCGCAATGCGTTTAGGTCTTCGTGCGTGTACATGCCTCAGGTCTCTTTTTTGGACGTAAATTTTTCTACCGTTATTATTTACGCTCAGTTTGCGAATATAGCAAAATAAATTATTCTTACTTTGAGACCTTACCCATGGGTAACAAACTAAGGCAGATTGCAACCACAAACGAATTGCCGGGGACTGCAACCACTGATTCTTCCTGCAGAGGAAAGAAAACAAGATTTAGGGGGACATTGGAGGCCCTGTATCAGAATATAGGGGGACAATAAAGTGCTTTAAGGGGACACTCAGGCTGTCCCCCATCACCAAAGTTCACCATTTTTATTTGAGTTTATTGAATGAATTTAGTGTGTATTCTACTCCGCACTTGACAGAATCGGCGCAATGGACGCTAATCAGAGAACAAATCGGAAAAGCGTTGACAAACGGCGCTAATATGGCGGCAAATGTCGCTAGAGGCAGTTTGAGCGGTGAGGAGGACAATGCAGGTTGCAATACCGGTGGGACGTAGCGCGCCTGCCATAAAATACGACATTTTATCCGCACTGACAGTTTTCGCTTTGTCTGGTGACAAACATCTTCAGAGACGCATACTCCGGCTCGTTTGTCTGATTACGACAAGATACAACTGGCGCAAAAATGAACTTTCGATAGGTCGAGAAGAAATAGCCCGTTTATGGTCAGTGGAAGAAAGAACTGTAAAGCGCGAAATGGCCAAATTCCGATCGAACGGATGGGTAACGGTAAAAAGACCTGCCGCCCGAGGGCGCGTGGCAGTGTATGCGTTGGACCTGCGACAAATTCTACTGGATTGTTCCAGCGCGTGGCCTTTAATCGGACCAGACTTTCTGGACAGAATGTCGACCGCCCCAGAACCAACGACCAATGTGATTCCCTTTCAGGCGAAAACCGCTTCAGCCAACGCAAACGGGGATGATCTTTGGACACAAGTGCAAGCTTTTCTGCATGAAAGAGACCCAGAACTCTGGTCGAGCTGGTTCCAGCATCTGACCGAAGCAAAAAGGGCAGGGGGCTGTGTCACATTGGTCGCGCCATCAAGGTTTATGGCAGATTACATTTCGCAAAAGTGGACAACACGGTTGCTGGCAGCTTATGGCCGAATAGACCCAACCATTAGATCCGTTAGGATCGAGATGACTGAATGATGTATTGGCCAATGATACCTTGAGGTGAAATGCAACCAGCGAACGGATTGACGTTGCGACAAATACTCTTGAATTTCAGCTCGCGAGTTATTTAATCGGCGCGTCTGGGTTAAAATTTGGTGGAACCGATACCGGGCTTGCCCCAAATTGTCTTGCCGACTATCTAGCTAAAAATGGATCAATCGCCGGTGGCGCGCCGCCTTCGCCTGTTCCAATTGAAATGAATGTGGAAAATCGCATTGAACAAGTTGAAACAGAAACTCGCCAACGAATTGGATGAATCCGTTCTGTGGCGGCTGTTGTCGGAAAACATGCGGGCGCAGGTTGTGCCGTACACCGTTGCCGTGATCGCGATGGCTTTTGTCGCGGCGACCACTGCTGCGGTAGCTTTCATGATGCGGGACGTCGTTGATTCTCTTTTCGACAGCGGCAATTCCGCTAGGATCGCTGGAGTGTCGTTAGCGGTTTTTGTAATTTTCGTGATCAAGGGAATTGCAACTTACGTTCAGGTCGTTGCAATGACGCGGGCCGGAAACAGGATCGTTTCAATCCAGCAGATCAAACTTTACGACAAGCTTCTGAGGCAAGGTGTCTCTTTTTTTAATCTGACTGAAAGCTCCAATCTGCTGATGAAAGTTACGCAGACAGCTCGGGCGGCCCGAAAAGTTATAGAATTAATGGTCACGAGCGCTGTACGTGACACGCTCACACTTATTGGTCTGGTTGCGGTAATGTTTTATCAACAGCCGGTACTTTCTTTGTTTACTCTGATTATTGGCCCACTTGCGATTTGGGGCGTAAAATCGCTTTTAGAAAAAGTTAGGGAGATCGCTGACATGGAACTGCAATCCATGGCAGCGATTATGAAAGTTATTCAGGAAACGTCGCGTGGCATCCGCGTCGTTAAAACTTTTGGCCTGGAAGAGCGCATGGCCAATCAGATGTATTCCGCGGTAAAAAGCGTTGAAAAGCGTCGCAACAAGCTAGCCCGTCTACAGGCAGCTACCAGTCCGTTGATGGATATTTTGGCAGGATTTGCGATCGCGTCTGTAATTGGCCTAAGTGCCGGAAATTTGTTTGGTTCTAACGGGTCGACTCCGGGGGAGTTGATGTCATTTGTCACAGCTGTGATGATGGCTTATGAGCCTGCCAAAAGACTTTCCAGGGTGCGCGTAGGATTGGAAGTCGGACTGCGTCAAGTTCGTATGCTTTTCAAATTGTTAGATGAACCAGAAACGCTACCTGAAAACGAAAATCCCGAAACGCTCCCGGAAGGCCCTCGTCAGTTAGTGTTCGACAGTGTCACTTTTGGATACAAAAGTTCCGATCCCATTCTCAAAGATCTGTCGTTGACTTTTGAAGCGGGTCAAACAACTGCTTTGGTAGGATTATCTGGTGGCGGGAAGTCTACCATTCTTAATCTAGCGCTTCGGCTATACGACCCTCAATCCGGCAGCGTTCTGATCGATGGTCAGGACATCAAGAAAACGTCTTTTCAATCATTGCGCAGCAACTTGTCCTTTGTCGGGCAAGAGACCTTTTTGTTCTCAGCCTCTATTTTGGACAACATTCGGTTTGGACGCGAAGGCGCGTCGAAAGACGAGGTAATTCAGGCGGCCAAAGCGGCAAATGCTTATGATTTTATCATGAAGCTGAACGAAGGCTTTGATACAATGGTGGGCGAAAACGGAGCGTTCCTATCCGGCGGTCAGAAACAGCGTCTCGCGATCGCCCGAGCCTTATTGCGTGACAGCCCGATTTTACTGCTTGATGAACCTACCAGCGCTTTGGATTCGGAATCCGAGCATTTGGTACAAGAAGCACTTCGTCGTTTGACGAGTGGTCGAACGACCATCATTGTCGCGCACAGATTGTCAACGATCCTGCATGCTGACAAAATAATGGTGATAGAAAACGGTCAGGTCGCCGAAGAAGGCAACGCAAAAAAGCTGCTGGAGCACTCGGGCCCATTCCGCACACTTTATGACCACCAATTCGCAGATGCTATGAAAGCAGGATGAGCCAAGTGGCATTGTGGTTCATGACCGAGGGTGAAGTTGTATGGATGCCTCGGTAATCATTCCGTCTTATCGAAGTTGGGACCAACTTCAAGCCTGTTTGGATTGTTTGGCAAAGCAAACTTTGAGTTCGGATAGGTTCGAGATTCTAGTGGTTAACAATGACCCGTCTGATCCTGTTCCTCAGGAATTCAGGTTGCCGTCGAATGCTCGGCTTATGAAGGAAGCGAAGCCGGGGTCTTACGCAGCGCGAAACTGCGGTATTCGCGACGCTACTGCAGACCTCCTGTTCTTTACGGATTCTGATTGCCTTCCAGTACCGGGCTATTTGGAAGCAGGTTTGCGCATAGCTGATGAGAATCCAGAGGTCGGGCGGTTTGGCGGCGAGGTTGTGCTGGTACCGAATGGTGAGGATTGGACATCTGCCGAACTCTATGACCGGTTTTTGGGGTTGGAACAAAAAAAATGGGTCGAGAGGGGCCGCGCGGTCACAGCAAACCTAATCGTTCGTCGACGTTTGTTGGAAAAGATAGGCCCGTTTAACGATACCGTGTTGTCTGGCGGTGACATGGAGTGGAATGATCGGGCCAAAGCTGCGGGTGCACCGATCATGTTTGCCGCTGAAGCTATCGTCCGCCATCCAGCGCGAGGAAATCTGCGGGACCATGTTACCAAGGCTCGGAGGATCGAGGGCGCGCGGCTGCGTCGCAACGCGAGCCGCGGATGGGTGAATTACATTCCACCAATCCACAAGCTTATCCCGTCCTTCAAGACATTGATAAAGTTATTGAGAAACCCTGAACTAGAAACACGTCAGGCATTTGCTGTCTGGGGTGTGCAATACGTTATTCGTGTGGTCAAAATCACCGAAACAATACGGCTTTTGTGGCTGCGCCGACCGGATCAAAGAACATAGTTTCCGTTTCGGTGTAGCGAGCCCAATGCGCCATTGAAGACGAGTGCCCTCTGTAAGGTTCAACTGCCTACGCCGATATACGTCTCGAAACCGGCACCCAAAGCCAAGTCAGAAGAATATACATTTCGCAAATCGACCATGCGCGCCGTTTTCATTGTGCTGGCCAAGTCGGTCAGATTTAGAGCGCGGAACTCGTTCCACTCCGTCATAATGACCACTGCATCGGCACCTTTGGCTGCTATATAAGGATCGTCCAACCATTCCACACCGGGCAACAACGCTTCGCCTTCGGCGCGGCCTTGTGGGTCCACAACGCGCACTTTAGCGCCGCCGCCAATCAGCGCCGGAACAATTGTCAGAGATGGAGCATCTCGCATATCGTCAGTGTCTGGTTTGAAAGTCACACCCAGTACAGCGATGGTCTTTCCATTAAACCTGTCGTCGCAGACCTCGCGGATTTTTTCGATCATTCGTGCCTTGACGGCATCATTGACGCGAATGACCGTTTCTGTGATCTGCATTGGATATGCGTGTTCTTGCCCGATCCTGGCTAGGGCCGCCGTGTCCTTGGGAAAACAGGAGCCTCCATAACCGGGACCGGCACGCAGGAATTTGTTTCCGATGCGTCCATCCAATCCGATCCCGCGTGCAACTTCCTTGACATCCCCGCCAACCCTTTCGCACAACCCGGCAATTTCGTTAATGAAAGTGATCTTGGTCGCAAGAAACGCATTGGCTGCGTACTTTATCAACTCGGCACTTTCTAAATCTGTATTCAGTATTGGAAAGTCGCGTAAATATAGAGGGCGGTAGATTTTGGCCATAACTTCGACCGCACGTTCGCTTTCCACGCCAACAACAACGCGGTCCGGGCGCATAAAGTCGTCAATCGCGGCTCCTTCACGCAAAAACTCAGGGTTCGAAGCCACGTCAAACTCCGCCTCGGGGTTAGCCGCTGCTATTACTTCGTGCACTTTGCGATTTGTACCAACGGGCACTGTGGATTTGGTCACGACTACCACATAGTCGGTGATAGCTTGCGCAATTTCCCGCGCTGCGGACATCACGTAAGTCAGGTCCGCGTGACCGTCGCCACGCCGGGTTGGCGTTCCAACCGCGATAAAGACCGCATCTGCCCCGTCGACAGCGTCGGCAAGGTCTGTGGTGAAGGTCAATCGGCCCGCTGACACATTCTTGGCCATTAGAACATCCAGGCCTGGTTCGTAGATAGGAACCTGGCCCGATTGCAGCATCTCAATTTTGTCGGTAGCTTTGTCGACGCAGATAACGTCATGGCCGAAATCCGAGAAACACACGCCTGACACCAGGCCAACATATCCAGTGCCGATCATTGCAATGCGCATATTCAAATTCCTTTTATGGGCTCTTGCGCCGGAATACGCTTAGAAACAAACGGTATTCAAGCGCTTTTCTGCGTGAATGTCAGCGTTTCGGTTCAAAGCTGATGGCGTTCTATCAATTTTCACATTCTTCGTTGTGCGCTGGAAATCGCCGCTTCCCGATTCTCGCAATTTAGGTGTTGTGCATACATAGCAAGTCCGTTTGGATTCGGTAGATGTTTGCTTCATATTGTGTGAGATAGAATTAATTGATTTTTTTGGCGGGCCACGCAGTCGAGCCGGGTCGGTGACGGGTAAAAATGATGACCAGAAAACTAACACTCGCGCCGAGGGCATTTATGTCCTCGCGAGATAAAAAAGTGTGGCGCAACCGTATTCTATTAATACTTTCGCCGGTGCTTTTGCTGCTGTCGCCTATTTTGCTGCCGATATACTATATCCACCGGAAACGAAAGGGAAAACCCCTGTTTTCTGGCAAAAGCCTGACTGGACCATTGGTAAAGAAAGAGGTTGGCCGAATGGGCTACCTTGCGGGATCGCTCAGTTCGGTGCCGCCATCGCCGTTAAATATGGCGGAAGAAGCGCGAATAGACGCTTTGCCCGACACATTCGCCTTATGTCGAGTAATTGGAAATGACCTGGCACCGCGACACAAAGCCGGACAATCGCTTGAGAATGTCAGATTCATTCTTGAAAATGAACCTGACCTGGAAGACTGCACCAAGATTTGGGTTTTGAACCGAATTTTTGATCCGGAGAACGAAGCCGACCTAATCGCGTTGTTGGATCAACACGACCAAATTTATGAACGCATTCCATTTGAACCTGAAGCGCTGCAGAATATTGGTTATGATTTTTCAACGATTTCAGACCCGATTGTCTTCGCTGACGGATCCATAGATCAACTGGAGGAAAATTTCCGTTCATTGGTCACTTCGCAGGTGTATCGTGCGCGAAACAATTACGTCATGAACAACAATGGCGCACGAAATTTTGCGTTGGAGTTTTCATTGAAGCAAGCAAAATGGGCGTTGCCGTTTGATGGAAATTGTTTTTTTACGCGAAAAGCTTGGGAAGCTTGTCGCAGCGATATTCTTGCTCACAGAGACAAGAGATATTTTACGGTGCCGATGGCCCGAATGCTGGATAACAGCGATTTGTTACTTGATGACTTGACACCGAACGCAACCGAGGAACCCCAGATTGCGTTTCGATGCGATGCGCCTTTGCGGTTTGCTGTGTCGCATCCATATGGGCGTCGACCCAAGGTTGAACTGTTCTTGCATTTGGGCATTCCTGGTCCTTGGGAAAACTGGTCAAATTTCACGTTTGACATTCCACCGCGCAAAGTGTCCCCCGAAGGACATCGTGTGGGGCAAGCCGGATGGGTTGCCCGATTATTTTCTGGACAGACGAGCTTGGAAAAGGACGCTGACAACACCATTCGAGATCGAGGCGTTGCAAGAAACCTGGCCATACGCGCGACGTTGGATATGCTCGAAGCCCGTCCTATGCAGGAGCGTTTGGAATCCGGAAAGCCGGTTTTCTATGATCTGAACCGTATAGAAGCGCTGGCTGCTTGCCCTTCATCTTTGGAACGGCCAGATATTCTTGCCGCAGCAGACGAGGCGATGCACCGTGGACCCTATTCGGTAGTGGACAAACCAGATCCGGGTCCAAGTGGTGACTTGCATGACTACTTTCACCCAGCCCCTTATTGGTGGCCGGATCCCCAAAAACCTGCTGGCTCACCCTATGTAAGGCGAGACGGGCTTCGTGTCCCGGGCACGCAGCTCTATGAACCGGAAAGTGATAAATTTGACCGCACGCGGTTGCAGAGACTCTTTGACGACTCTATTGCTCTCGCATTGGCGGCTCGATTAACTGAAAACGATGCGTATCGAGAGCACGCCAATACTCTGATCCAAACCTGGTTCATTGACCCCGCGACGCGAATGAACCCGAATCTAGTTTACGCGCAGGTCAGACGGGGTCACAACGGCGACCGTGGATCTGAAAACGGTCTAATTGAAACTAAGGATTTTTATTTTTTCCTTGATGCTGTGCGTTTGCTGGAAGACGATGAGCTTTCCGAAGGCGTGAGGAAATGGTGTTTAGCGTTTCTTGAGTGGTTTAAGACCAGCAAACAGGGAATGTTGGAATCCAAGCACAAAAACAACCACGGGACTTGCTTCGATCTACAAGCTGCGGCCCTAGCTGCATTTGTCGGGGACACCGCTACATTGCAAGAAGTGAATTTGCGTGCACAGGCACGCATTCTTGGGACAATTACTTCGAACGGTGAACAACCGCATGAAATGACCCGAACGTTGACGCAGCACTATTGTGCGTTCAACCTTCAAAGCTGGATTAATTTATTCGATTTGCTAGAAGGAGTCGGATTGCGCCCGTGGAGCAGCGACGCGGCGGACAGGTTGATCCAAGCCATGCGGCTGCTTTTGAACCAGTCGAAGAACGGCTGGCGGTACCAGCAGAAAGAGCCGTTTGATATGGCGCGACTTGCCCCCATTGATGACGCACTGTGCCGAAGAACCGGGCAAAGTCTCTTGGAAACTGATGACGCATCCGCGTGTTTCAATCCTCATGATGGCATTGCTCCTTTTTGGAGGCTGACTCGCAGTGGATCACCGCACTAGTTTATGTCGGCTATCGTTGTAACGGTTTGGTTTTCCTTGAGTCGAGCGCAGACGTTCTTACTCAATCTGTTGTTGCAAGTTTCAAAATGATCTGGATGATCGTCGCCACCAGGGCCGGAAGTTCCGGTCAACCGTGCAAAAGCACGGACTAACAAAAGTGGGAGATAATATGTCTTTTAAATCTTTGATGGTCGCCGTAAGCGCGACTGCGATGATTGCTGCCGGTGCCTCGGCCGAAACGCTGCGTTGGGCACGGGCAGGGGATTCGCTGACCTTGGACCCGCATGCGCAGAACGAAGGGCCTACTTCGGCAATGGCGCATCAGATCATGGAAACGCTGGTAATGCGCGACCACTCTGGTGCAATTGTCCCGTCGCTTGCAACTGAGTGGGCCCCGTCCGAAGAAAACCCGAACGTCTGGGTTTTCAAACTGCGCGAGGGAGTAACTTTTCACGATGGTGCGGAATTTGACAGCGAAGACGTCGTATTTTCGCTGAACCGGGCGATGACGCCGGATTCTGATTACAAGGAATTGTTAGCCTCTGTCAAAGAGGTCCGGGCGCCGGACAAATATACGGTCGAGATCGAAACCAATGGTCCGAACCCTATCATGCCTAACAACCTGACGAACATGTTCATGATGGATAAGGCTTGGGCCGAGGCCAATAACGCGGTCAAGGTTCAGGATTACGAAGGTGGCGAAGACACATTTGCGGCCAAGAATGCAAACGGAACGGGCCCTTACAAGTTGGTTAGCCGCGAGCCGGATGTGAAAACGGTTTTGACGGCCAACGAAAATTATTGGGGAAAAGACGAGTTCCCATTGCAAGTGAGCGAGATCATCTACACCCCAATTCAGAACGCGGCAACGCGCGTTGCCGCGCTGCTGTCAGGTGAAGTGGACTTTATTCAGGATGTTCCCGTTCAGGACCTTGAGCGTGTCGCCGGAACGGATGGTCTGGATGTGCGCACTGCGCCTCAGAACCGTGTAATTTTCTTTGGAATGAACATGGGGGATGCAGATCTGGGTTCGGACAATATTGATGGAAAGAACCCGCTGTCAGATGTCCGAGTTCGCCAGGCGATGTCCAAAGCGATCAATCGCGATGCGATTAAGCAAGTCGTTATGCGCGGCCAATCTGCACCCGCGGGAATGATCTCGCCACCGTTTGTGAACGGTTGGGACGCTGATATGGACGCCTCTTCCTCGACCGATCTTGAGGGAGCCAAAGCGCTGATGGCGGAAGCCGGCTATCCGGACGGCTTCACCTTGACTTTGAACTGCCCAAACGACCGTTACATCAATGATGAGGCGATCTGTCAGGCTGCAGTTGGCATGCTAGCACAGATCGGCATCACCGTGAATCTGGATGCCAAGCCAAAGGCGCAACACTTCCCGTTGATCAACAATCTGGAAACAGATTTCTACATGCTGGGTTGGGGCGTTCCGACTTATGACTCTGAATACATTTTCAACTTCCTGGTTCATACCAAGGGTGAAAAATACGGTTCGTGGAATGGCACGCGCTATAGCAACCCAGAGTTGGACGCCAAGATCGTGTCGCTTGCCTCGGAGACTGATCTGCCTGCACGGGATCAACAGATTGCGGACATCTGGAAGGTTGTCCAGGACGAGCAATTGTACATCCCGATACACCATCAGGTTCTCAATTGGGGCATGAAATCCAACGTAGGGACCGTTGTCGAGCCTGAAGATTCTCCGAAAATCAAATACTTCACGATGAAATAATATCGCTTGAAAAGCAGACGGGCAGGGCGCGGTTTCGCGCCCTGTTTTATTTTGTTGGTTTTTTGATGGTTCACAGCCGCGTGAGGCGATAAAGAGATTTGCTTTACGAGTTCAAAAAAATCAAGAAACTTTAAAAAAACAGGGAGTATTCGTCATGATCCTCAGAAACAGTGCCATTTGTCTGGCTATGCTTGTCGCAGGGGCCGTACAAGCCGCGGAATTTAAGTGGGCGTCGACTACCGATCCACAGACGATGGACCCGCATGCGGTTAACTCAGCCCCAGTCTTAGGTTTTCTGAATAATGTTTATGAAGGTCTGGTCCGCCGTGGCAAAGACATGCGCGTGGAACCGGCACTGGCGGTCAGCTGGGAACCTATTGGGGATGGCGAAGGCTGGCGTTTCAATTTGCGCGAAGGTGTCACTTTTCATGACGGCAGTGAGTTCAACGCGCAAGACGTCTTGTTCAGTTATCAGCGTGCGTCTGGTGAAGCTGCCGATACGCGCAGTTGGTTCGCACCGGTCAGCGAAGTGAACGGTGTTGATGATTATACGATCGATTTTATGATGACCGCGCCCAATCCGCTGTTTCCTTCTTCGATTGCGAATTGGATGATCATGGACCAGGGTTGGGCCGAAGCAAATGATGCATCAGTGCCTGACAAGGAAACGGGGAATTACGCAACCCTGAACGCAAACGGCACCGGAGCTTTCAAATTGACTGCTCGGGAACCGGGCTTGCGCACCGTTTTGGAGCCTTTCGAAGGTTGGTGGGATAATGCTGAGCATAATATTACCGTCGCCGAGTTTAATCCTATACAAAACCCGGCTACCGCAGTGGCGGCGTTGCTGTCCGGCGATGTGGACATGATCAACCCGGTCCCTATTCAGGACGTGGCCCGATTACAGGGCAACGGTGATGTCGAAGTTATCCAAGGGATCGAAGCAAGGGTTATCATGTTGGGCTTTGATCATGAAGCTGAGGCACTGAAGTACACGGATGATGCAGGACAGCCGAACCCTTTCCGTGACGTTCGTGTTCGTCAAGCAGTGGCTAAAGCGGTCAATGTCGACGCAATTCTGGCTACAATCATGCGTGGGAGTGCCGAGGCGGCATCGCAATTGGTGAGCCCTGCGATGAGTGGGTATTCTCGGACAAACACTGACCGCCCCACATTTGACATTGAAGCGGCAAAGGCGCTGCTGGCAGAGGCGGGCTATGCGGATGGTTTCTCATTTGGCCTGAAATGCCCAAATGACCGCTACCTCAATGACGAAGCAGTTTGTCAGGCCGTCGTGAGTATGCTGGCTCAAATCGGGGTGACTGCCGAACTGGATGCGATGCCTGTACGCAACTATTGGCCCGAGTTGCGCGAGGATAACTACGATATGTACCTTCTGGGCTGGAGTCCCGGAACGTTTGACGCCGAACACCCTGTTCGTTTTCTTGTCGCAACCCCGAACGAGGAAAAAAAGTTGGGCAGCTGGAATTTCGGTGGGTTCTCGAATGCGCGCGTAGATGAGTTGCTGCCCTTGATCCAGTCAGAGTTGGATCAGAACAAACGCCAGGCGATGCTGGATGAGGTAGCCAAGATCATTCAGGACGAGCATGTTTATGTGCCAATGTATGTCCAACCATTGGTTTGGGGTACTCGCAGCAATGTTGATCTAACGCAGCGCCCGGACAATTTCTTCCTCTTGCGTTGGGTTACGGTGAACTGACCTGATGGGTATGATGATTGACGGGGTCTATCATGTTGACGACCCCGCACCGGATTCGCGGCTTGATGGAGAGTTCCGCCGTCATGCCTCAACCATTCGTAACCTTCTTCCAGAGGGTGATTTGGAGCCGGGGCGTTTTCATCTTTACGCGGCTTGGAACTGTCCGTGGGCGCACCGCGTTTTGCTGGTGCGGGCCATCAAAGGATTAGAGAGTCTGGTATCTGTATCCTACGCCAAACCGCGACGAACACCCGAAGGCTGGGTATTCGATCCGGACGGGCCTTATTCAGATGGGCTGTTTAGGGTCACGGCATTGCACGAGGTCTATTCTCGGGTAAATCCCCGCTATACCGGGAGGATAACCGTCCCGTTGCTCTGGGACCAGGTCAAGAACCGCCCGGTTTCAAACGAATCTGCCGATCTGGTCCGAATGCTAGGGACTTTACCTGACCATGGACCAAACCTTGCTCCGCAAGAAAAACTGCCCGAGATCGATGCCTGGAACTCAAAAATATATCCTCGTCTGAACAATGGCGTTTACCGCGCAGGCTTTGCACGTACGCAAGAGGCTTATGAAACGGCATGCCGTGACGTATTCGAAATGCTTGACGAGATCGAGGATCACTTATCCAGCAACCGGTATCTTTGCGGAGGTGCTATTACCGAGGCGGACCTGCGACTTTTCCCAACTCTGGCACGCTTTGACGTGGCCTATCATTATGCATTTCGGTGCAATATTCGGCGTTTGATTGATTTCCCAAACCTTTGGGGTTACGCCCGCGACCTCTATGCCCTGCCCGAAATTAAAGGCACAGTGGCTTTCGAAGTATACAAAACCGGTTATTTTTCACCGTCTGAGTTGCGCAATCCGCTTGGTCTTGTTCCCTTGGGTCCTGACGTGGATTGGGAAACACCGCACAATCGCGAAAATAGTCCTGCCGTGACATCTTGACCGTCCAGACAGGGAAGGCATAGACAGGCGGACCAACAGGGAAAAAAGAATGTTCGCATATATCGTCCGTAGGATGTTTCAGTCCGTGATCGTGCTTTTGGTCGTGGGGCTTGTCGCATTCTCGATGTTCCGATTTGTCGGAGATCCGATCGACAACATGCTGGGGCAGGAGCGCACGCAAGCTGATATTGACAGGTTGCGGACCGAATTGGGTTTGGATCAACCCTTTCCGGTGCAGTATTTCAAGTTTCTGCAAGGCGCAGTTCAGGGTAATTTCGGGGTGTCTTACCGGCAAGGGCGTCCAGTTTCTACAATTATAGCCGAGCGTGCTCCTGCAACCTTGGAACTGGCTTTTGTTTCCGGTTTTCTAGCCATCACATTAGGAATTGCGCTGGGTGTTTTCACTGCTATCCGGCGACAAGGAATAGCTGCGAATGTGATCATGACCGTCAGTTTGATAGGAGTGTCGTTGCCGACTTTCCTGATCGGGATATTGTTAATTTATATCTTCTCGGTCGAGTTGGACCTGCTGCCCAGTTTTGGGAGGGGCGAGACGGTTATGATTGGTAACTGGTCAACAGGGTTCTTAACGGCTTCGGGACTTAAGGCACTGATTTTACCTGCGATTACACTCGGCCTTTATCAAATGACCCTGATAATGCGGCTGGTTCGATCCGAGATGCTTGAGGTTTTGCGCGCTGACTATGTGCGCTTCGCGCGGGCGCGTGGACTGTCGGACCGAGTGATCAATTTCCGCCATGCGTTGAAGAATACATTGGTGCCTGTAATCACAATTACGGGGCTTCAGTTAGGCTCGATTATCGCGTTCGCCATCATCACTGAAACTGTGTTTCAATGGCCCGGAGTTGGCCTGTTATTCATCAACGCGATCCAGTTTGTCGACATACCTGTTATGGCGGCATACCTGATGTTGATCTCGGTGATGTTCGTTACGATCAACCTGATCGTGGATCTTCTGTACTATGCAATTGACCCGCGCCTGCGTGTCGACGCGAGGGCAACATGACCGAAACCGTTGAAACACCACAAACTGCTCCGAATTCGCGTTTCGCCAAGTTCTGGGACGGTGATTTTGCATGGTCCTTCCGCCACTCTCCCGTCGCTTTGGTAGCGTCTCTGGTGGTAGTGGTTTTAGTTCTGGCGGCAATTTTCGCACCTTTGATAGCACCTTATAATCCGTTTGATCCGGCCACTTTGAACCTGATGAATGGCTTTACGCCGCCGGGTACGCCCAATGCGTTCACGCAGGAGACTTTTCTGCTGGGTACTGACGATCAGGGCCGAGACGTGTTTTCGACCATTCTGTATGGTTTGCGAATATCGCTGTTTGTTGGAACGGCGGCTGTGGTGCTGGCAATGATTATCGGAGTTATCCTTGGGCTTGTCGCGGCATACTACGGTGGTTGGATCGAGACCTTTATCATGCGGGTGGCCGATGTGCAGTTAACGTTCCCCGCCATTTTGGTTGCCATGCTCATCTTTGGTATCGCAAAGGGTGTTACGCCGCCTGAATATCGCAATGAAATGGCGATTTATGTTCTGATTATTGCAATAGCGCTGTCTGACTGGGTGCAGTTTGCGCGCGTCGTGAGGGGCGCGGCGCTTGTCGAAAAGAACAAAGAATATGTACAGGCCGCGCGTCTGATCGGCCGCGGGTCGCTGCCGATCATGTTCCGCCACATCCTTCCCAACGTTTTAAGTCCAGTTCTGGTGATCGCCACAATATCCTTGGCTCTGGCAATTATCGCAGAAGCTACTTTGAGCTTTCTGGGGGTTGGAGCGCCGCCGACCCAACCCTCGTTGGGAACGTTGATCCGAATAGGGCAGGGTTTTCTGTTCTCAGGTGAATGGTGGATCCTGTTTTTCCCGGCCTGTACACTGCTGGCCCTTGCTCTGTCGGTTAATCTTCTGGGTGACTGGCTTCGCGATGCACTGAACCCGAAATTGCGGTGACTTTAAATGAGCTTACTCAAAATCGAAGACCTCACCGTGGAATTTCCCACTCGGAGAAAGCTGTTCACTGCAGTAAACCATGCAAACCTGTCGGTTAAGCCGGGCGAGATTCACGGGCTGGTTGGTGAATCCGGTGCGGGTAAATCGACAATCGGGGCGGCAGTCATGGGTTTGCTTGAGCGTCCCGGGCGGATTGCCAGTGGAGAGATCAAACTGGGCGGCGAGCAGATCAGCGGTCTGGACGCTGAAGCTATGCGAGGGTTAAGAGGCAAAAAGATTTCGATGATCTTTCAGGATCCGCTAACCTCCCTGAATCCACTTTTTACAGTCCGCGAACAACTTACTGAGACTATTTTGACCCATATCGGCGGGTCCGACGCTGACGCTAATAATCGGGCACGCGATCTTATCGATCGTGTCGGTATACCTGACCCCGACACCAGACTGGATCAATATCCCCATCAGTTTTCTGGAGGAATGCGTCAGAGAGTTGTGATCGCTTTGGCTCTTTGCACCGAGCCAGATGTGATTATTGCAGATGAGCCGACCACAGCGTTGGATGTATCGGTTCAGGCGCAGATTTTGGATTTGATCAAGGAATTGGCACGCGAAAGGCAGGTTGGGGTCATTTTGATTACCCATGACATGGGCGTTATTGCCGACACGACGGACCGGGTAACGGTAATGTATGACGGCAAAGTCGTGGAAAGCGGATTGACTGCACAGGTCATGGGGCAACCAAAGCATGAATATACTAAGTCCTTGATTGCGGCAGTACCACGGCCGACACTGAAATTGCATCGTTTTCCTCAGATTAGCTACGGTGGGCGGGAAACGCGATTTGCCATCGACGACATGGCGCGTCATTGGCCCACTGTTGACAATGACTCATCCAAACCGGTGTTCGAAATTCACAACCTGTCAAAACAGTTTCTTTTGAAACGTGGCTTGTTGCCTTGGGACAGGACTTACTTCACCGCTGTTGACGACGTAAGTTTCGATATTCAGGCAGGTGAGGTTTTTGGACTTGTAGGCGAATCCGGTTCGGGCAAATCCACCGTTGCTCGAATGATTGCCGGTCTTTACCCGGTTGACGGCGGCACGATCAAGTTCAATGGCCAATTGGTCAGTGATCTAAGCAACAAAGCGGTACAAGAAGAGTACCGCAGGCAAATACAGATGATTTTCCAAGACCCTTACTCGTCGTTGAATCCGCGCATGCGCGTTGACGAGATTGTTGCAGAACCGATCCGCCACCATCGCTTGATGGAAGGAAAGGAAATCAACCGCCGCGTTGATGAACTGTTGGATCAGGTGGGGTTGGGCGCGGAAGCTGGATTAAAATACCCACATGAGTTTTCCGGTGGGCAGCGCCAGAGAATTTCGATTGCGCGTGCCCTTGCGACGCAGCCAAGGTTTTTGATCTGCGATGAGCCGACAAGCGCGCTGGACGTATCAATTCAAGCGCAAATTCTGAACATCTTGAAGGACCTGCAGGAATATCTTGGGCTTACCATTCTGTTTATCAGCCACGATTTACCTGTTGTAAGACAAATGTGCGACCGCGTTGCCGTAATGAAACAAGGCCGAATGGTCGAGATTCAGGATACGGATGATCTTTTTGCAAACCCGCACACTGAATATGCGCGGGAGTTGCTGCGCCTTATGCCCAAACTTGATGATTTGTCCACCGATGGCCTTGGACTGGAAAGCTGATCTGGGTCCAAGCTGACCTCACAACCCGGACCCATCGCTTTACCGACCCATTGCAACGCCTTCCCGCCGGGGATCAGCAGCGCCGATCATTTGACCGTCTTTGATTAGAATAGCGTGCAATCCGCTGTTTAGGTCACGCGCGCTGACCTCGTGACCCTTAGCCGTTAATGCGTCGGTGAACGACTCGGCGCTGGTTCCCTGTTCTACATCCAAAGTAGATCCATTCCGGTGGAGGAAATGCCCAGTTTCAATCGCGTCCTGAGGGTCCATATCCCAGTCGAGCACAGCGATTATCGTCTTTGCCACATAATTTATTATTCGGCTGCCGCCTGGAGACCCAACAAGAAAGTATGGTTTTCCATCTTTCATGACGATTGTGGGCGACATCGAGCTGCGCGGACGCTTGCCGCCCTCAACCCGGTTTGCGACCAATCGATCACCATCTTTGGGTGCCCGATCAAAGTCGGTTAACTCGTTATTCAACAAAAAACCTCGTACGAAAACTCGGCTGCCAAAGAATGTTTCAATGGTTGTGGTCATTGACAGGGCGTTTCCATAGCGGTCCAGAATTACAATGTGACTGGTGCCGGGCCGACCGGGGTTTTGTGAAGGTGCTAAGTTTAATGCGGATTCCTGATATGGTGGCTCTCCGGCTTTGCGCTTCTCACTGGCTTTTTCCTGGTCGATAAGCTTGGCACGGTCAGCAAGATAGCTTTTGTCCAACAGCCCTTTTATCGGCACTTCGACATAATCGCTGTCGGCCATGTAAAGGCTGCGGTCGGCATAAGCCAGTTTGGCGGCCTCTGAGTAAGTATGAGCAAACTCGGGTGACCAACCCATGCTCTTGACGTCAAAGTTGTCCAGCATTCCCAGTATCTGACCGACTGTTAGCCCTCCCGAGGTTGGTGGCCCCATTCCGCAAACGTCATAACCGCGATAATCAGCGCAAACCGCGGGGCGAATTTTGACGCGGTAGTCGGCCATGTCTTGCAGGGTGATGTTGTTCTCAACGCTCGAAGTGGCGGCTACGGCCGCCACGATATCTTCGGCGATCGGTCCTGTGTAAAAAGCGTCGGCACCTCGGTCGGCCAACACACGCAGCGTGTTGGCGAACTCAGGGTTTTTAAGCAAAAAGCCAGCTTTAAGTGGGCTACCATCTTGGTTGAAGAAATACTCTTTTGCCTCCGGAAAAACATCCAACGGGAAATTGCGACTCATCGTACTTTGCAACGAATTCGCCATGCGAGGGGACACTTCGAAGCCATTTTCAGCAGTGTCGATAGCCGAAGAAAACAGATCAGACCAAGGTAGTTTGCCATAGAGGTTGTGCGAAATCTCCATCAGGCGAAGAATGCCGGGAACGCCGACCGACTGTCCCCCAGTCGCGGACGGAACGAACGGGATTTTTTCACCATTTTCGTCCAGAAAACGTTCCGGCGTTGCAGAGGCAGGCGCGGTCTCACGTGCATCGAAGGTTACCAGATCACCAGTTGACGCATCCCAATACAGCATGAATGCACCACCCCCGATACCCGAGGATTGCGGTTCAACCAGATTGAGCACCAGCTGGACGGCAATCATCGCATCCGCGGCAGTTCCTCCCTTTTCCAGAATGTCATACCCGGCCTGCACAGCAACTGGGTTTGCCGCAGAAATCATAAACTCGGATCCAATGACAGAATTCTTTTCTGCCCATCCATATCCTTCTTCGGGGGCTGGGTCCTGTGCGAAAGCGAAAGAACCCAAGGTCAGAGTGGACACCAGACCTGAGATGAATAAGGGCCTGATCATGATCTTCTCCTTTTTTTGGAAGCTTGTTTTTAGAAAATTGGGGATTTGCAATCCCATCTTGTTGCTACGGTATCTGGCCTCGGGGCGGAACCTGAATTTACGTTGACCGACAGACTTTGCATTTTTGTCGTGAAACCTCAGTATGAGACAGCGAATGCTACTTAGGCACGGCCCAATACCTCGGTTTCACGACACGCTAAGAAGGTGCACAAGATGTCACACACTGAAGTCCGGGAAGAGGGAATGCGGATTGGCGGAAAGGTCGTTTTCGCCAAAGACAAGGTTCCTGTACATTACCCTTATACCAATGAAGTGATTGGATATGTGCCTGCTGGATCGGTTGAGCACGTGCGTGCGGCATTTGAAGTTGCCGCCCGGTACAAGCCAACATTGACGCGATACGAGCGGAGTCAAATTTTGCAGCGCGCAGGAGAGCTGATTGGTGAGCGGTACGTATACCTTGCCAAATGGCTGACTCTTGAACTGGGCATCTGTCATCAGCACGCGATTTGCGAAACTAAGCGTGCACAGGATGTTTTCCAGTTTGCCGCAGCAGAGGCATTGAAAGATGATGGTGAGGTGTTTTCGTGTGATCTAACTCGGAACGGCCAGACGCGCAAAATCTATACGCAGCGCGAGCCGGTTCGGGCAATTTCCGCAATCACGCCATTTAATCACCCACTGAACATGGTAAGCCACAAAGTCGCGCCTTCTATCGCCACTAACAACTGTATGGTTTGTAAGCCAACGGAGCTGACGCCGTTAACCTGCCTGTCGCTGGCGGATATTCTTTACGAAGCGGGGTTGCCGCCTGAAATGTTTCAGGTGGTTACTGGTTGGCCGCAGGATATTGGCGATGAAATGGTCACTAACAGCAATGTTGACATCGTCACCTTTACTGGTGGCGTGACAGTTGGCAAGCAGATTGCGGCCAAAGGGGTATACAAACGTCTGGCCCTCGAACTGGGCGGAAACGACCCATTGATTGTGCTCAATGACCTTGGTGAAACTGATTTGGACCGTGCGGCGACCATCGCCGTCGCTGGGGCCATTGGAAATTCGGGTCAACGCTGCACAGCTGTTAAGCGTATTTTGGTTCAGCAAAGCGTAGCCGATCGGTTTGTTCCGCTAGTTCTTAAAAAGGCCAAGGCGATCAGATTTGGCGACCCGCAGGACCCAGAAACCCAACTGGGTTGTGTAATCCATGACAAAGCAGCCGAATTGTTTGAGAATCGTGTCTTTCAAGCCGAAAAAGAGGGCGCCGAAATCCTTTATCATCCCGGGCGCCAAGGTGCGCTTTTGCCTCCAATCGTAGTCGACAATGTGCCTCTGAACTGCGAACTGATCGTGGAGGAAACCTTTGGTCCGATTGTGCCTATCCTCCGGGTGTCGGACGACGATGACGAGGTGATGCGTATTTCGAACGCAACAGCCTATGGGCTGTCCTCTGGTGTTTGCACCAACGACCTAAACCGGGCAATCGCTTTCATTAACGGTTTGAATGTAGGTTCATGCAACATTTGGGAACAGCCCGGGTACCGGATAGAAATTTCCCCGTTTGGCGGTATCAAGAACAGCGGTAACGGGGTCAAAGAAGGCGTTATCGAAGCTATGAAGTTTTTCACTAATCTTAAAACGTACTCGCTGCCCTGGGTGACTTAGCGAAGGGCCCAAAACGTGGCCAAGTCGTTCGGATAATCGGTAGGCACAATCAAAATATTGTTGAATAGTTTTCTCAAGGCGAAGACAAAGAGTGGCGTATATTGTTCCAAACAATATGAAAGGTCGGAGCCATGGCAAACATCACGGCAGAAATCCTGTCCTTGGATCAAATTAGAGAGATTGCCATAACCGTGCTTACTGCCGCTGGAATGGATGCGAACGGCGGATCCTTGATTGCCAACATTGTCACCCAGTCGGAACGCGATGGTTTGCGCAGCCACGGTTTGCGGATGTTGCCGTTCTATGTTCAGAGTTTTCAATCCGGCTATGCCAACCCGGTCGCCAGACCATTAATCGAACGGATCGCTCCGGGTGTTCTTCGAGGCGATGGCGACAACGGGTACTACCAAATTGCTGCTGCATTAGCGCAAGACGATCTGGCCGGAATTGCTCAAGAAAATGGGATAGCTGCGTTTACTTGCGCGAACTGTCACCATCTTGCTGCGCTTCGTTTCGATACCGAGTCATTTGCTGAAGCGGGTTTGATCGCCTTGATGATGGTGAATTCGCTTTCCATGGTAGTGCCTCAGGGGGGTGTGCGTCCGGTTTTTGGAACCAACCCGATGTCCTTTGCATGTCCGAGGAAAGGCATGGCTCCAGTGGTTTGGGATCAGGCCTCATCAATGATGGCATTGATGGATATCAAATTGGCTGCGGCTGAAGGGCGTGACCTGCCAAGGGCGGCTGGGTTGGATAGCACTGGACAACCTAGCACCGATCCGAAGGCAATTTTAGAAACTTGCAGCCTTTTGCCGTTTGGAGAACACAAGGGGGCTGCAATCGCCTTTCTGGTTGAGGTTCTGGGTGCAGCCTTGGCGGGAGGAGCCTTGTCAGTGGACAATGCAGACCGGGATGCGCATGGAGCCTTGAACATCAAGGGTGGCTCGACACTGATTGTCATTGATCCGGCACGGTTTGGGAATGCTTCTTTTGACGACTACCTTACGCGCATTTGCGCCGAGATTGAGGGAAATGGCGATGCACGCGTCCCAGGTGACGGTCGGTTGAAGCATCGTGCAGCTGCAGACTCTGACGGGGTTGCAGTTAGTGCCGAGTTGATTTCCCAGTTACGCAACATTCACTAGTCACAGGCGAAACTGGGAATTTCTGAAGTCTTTGTTTTGTGCGGTCCCGACAAATTTCAAAGGTCAAATGATTTTGAAAATTTTCAGTGCCGAAAAAACCGAGCGTTGAAATCGCTGAAAATAAGGTGAGATCGGACGAGGAGCTTTGTTGCGAGTTTTAATCACTGTCTTGCGGTTATTGCGCGAAACCGGTGTTTACAACCGTCCCTGCAAAATTTGGATCTTGTCTGTTCTGGCGCAAAATACTGATGCGCATTTGGTTTACGTCCGATCTGGAAGGTCGCTGTAAGTCGTTAGCTTTGCCCCGCCTTGTTTGCACGAGTCTTAATCTAATCAGCGCTAAAATGATTAAAAAATGTGCAAGCATTGGGCTGATCGGTGAAAAGAGCGCGTGGACAATAGAGTTTCAACGGGTAAGCCGTGAAAAAAGTTTCACAGGAATATCTCTGGAAGACTCTGTCATTAATCAGTTTTCGCACATACCGTCCGAAGATTTATCCGTGCAACCGCGCGCTGAAGGTGTTGTCGAGCTCAGAATAAAACCTTTGGGAGGGCGTAGTGTGATCGACAAATTTCGGCAGGTAGGTTCTTTCAAATGTTTGTTTCCGAGAGGGGACAGACAGGATTTAGATGCTGTCCTTCTGAATACAGCGGGTGGAGTCACCGGGGGCGACAGGTTTAGGCTTAACGTTGAAGCAAAGTCAGGAACGAGTCTGACATTGACGACGCAAGCCTGTGAACGCGCCTACAAGGCGAAACCTAGCCAGACCGGGAAAGTCAGAAGTCAGATAAAAGTTCGAACTGGAGCGAGGGTAAACTGGTTGCCGCAAGAAACGCTTCTGTTCAACGGGAGCGCTTTGGATCGGCGGTTGGTCATTGACCTTGAAGCAAAGAGCCACGTTTTGATGGTGGAGCCTCTTGTTTTTGGCCGACCTGCAATGGGGGAAATACTGAATGACATTCGGCTGCGAGACCGGATAGAAATCTGGCAGGAAAAAAAGGTCGCGTTTCTGGACGCGATATCTTTTTCAGGCAATTTGCACGAACATCTTGACCGGCCCAATATCGCGCAGGGGGCCGGCGCAATGGCGCTGGTAGTTTTCGCCTCGGACATGGCCGAAGGGCAACTAAGCCCGATCTGCGATATGTTGCCTGATACAGGTGGAGCCAGTTTGCTTCAAAAAAACCTGCTGACTGTGCGTCTATTCGCGAAGAACGGCTATTATCTTCGACAGTCTTTACTGCCAGTTTTACGGCAATTGAACAACAATACTCTCCCAAGATGTTGGATGCTTTGACATGAACCTAACTCCCCGCGAGAAGGAAAAATTATTAGTTGCCATGGCGGCAGAGGTTGCACGCAAGCGGCTGGCTCGGGGTGTAAAGCTGAACCACCCTGAAGCAATTGCTCTTATTACAGACGCAGTGGTGGAAGGTGCCCGCGATGGGTGTTCTGTGGCTGACATGATGGAGGCTGGGGCAGATGTTATTTCCAGAGAACAATGTATGGCAGGTGTTCCTGAAATGATCCACGAAGTTCAGGTCGAAGCGACCTTTCCTGATGGCACTAAACTCGTGACTGTTCACAATCCAATCCGATAACCAACTAGGGATGCGCCCATGACACGTTTGCTGTTTCCAACTCTTTTTTTGTCCGGTCCGGCAATGGCCCATTCTGGCCCAAGTTTCCACGCCCATAGCACTGACTATGTGGTGTTGAGCACGGGCTTGGTTCTTGCGGCATTGGTCGCAATTTCTCTTCTGTCGAAGCTGCCGAAATGATCCCCGGTGAGTTGTTTCCTGTCAAAGGTGAAATCACACTGAATGCCGATGCGAAAGCGGTCAATTTGTTGGTCGCAAATACTGGCGATCGACCTGTGCAAGTGGGCTCGCATTACCATTTTGCGGAAACCAACCCGGCGCTGGAATTCGACCGCGACGCCGCGTACGGCATGCGATTGGATATCGCCCCAGGAACGGCCGTTCGGTTTGAGCCGGGGCAAAGTCGCGAAGTCTTCTTGATCCCAATCGGTGGCGCGCGCAAGGTATACGGATTTAACCAAAAGGTTATGGGGTCACTCTGATGCCGGCAAAAATCAAACGCTCAGATTTTGCAGCCATGTTTGGCCCAACGGTTGGAGACAAACTTCGTCTGGCGGACACCGATTTGATAATCGAGGTCGAGCGAGATCTGGCCGCTGAAAGTTCCGGGTCCGCAAGCTCGGGCGGCACTGGTGAAAACGCGTTGCTTTATGGCGAGGAAGTCAAATTCGGCGGTGGCAAGGTTATTCGGGATGGCATGGGACAATCTCAGGTGACACGTGCGGGCGGCGCCGTGGACACTGTGATTACCAATGCACTAATTGTTGATTACTCGGGCATATACAAGGCGGATGTAGGTTTAAAAGACGGTCGAATCTCCAAAATCGGAAAAGCCGGCAATCCGGACATGCAACCCGGGGTCGATATAATCATCGGACCCGGCACCGAAGCTATCGCCGGCGAAGGGCGCATCCTAACCGCAGGTGGGTTCGACAGTCATATCCATTTTATTTGCCCGCAACAGATCGAGGACGCGTTGCACTCCGGTCTGACAACAATGTTGGGGGGCGGTACCGGCCCGGCACACGGTACATTGGCGACCACTTGCACTCCTGGTCCGTGGCACATTGGACGGATGCTGCAGGCGGCTGACGCTTTTCCAATGAATCTGGCCTTTGCTGGCAAGGGGAACGCCTCGTTGCCCACAGCATTGGAAGAACAAGTCAACGCCGGAGCTTGTGCACTAAAGCTGCACGAAGACTGGGGCACGACACCGGCTGCGATCGACTGTTGCCTCACCGTGGCTGACGCGATGGACGTTCAGGTTATGATCCATACTGACACGTTGAACGAGTCCGGTTTCGTGGAAAACACGGTGGGCGCAATGAAGGGCCGTACAATCCATGCATTCCACACGGAAGGTGCCGGAGGCGGCCACGCGCCTGACATCATAAAGATTTGCGGAGAGCAGCACGTTCTGCCCTCTTCGACAAACCCAACGCGGCCATTTACGGTGAATACGGTCGAAGAACACTTGGACATGCTTATGGTTTGTCACCACCTCGACAAATCCATCCCTGAAGATGTGGCATTTGCCGAAAGCCGAATACGGCGTGAAACCATTGCGGCCGAAGACATCCTTCACGACATGGGTGCTTTCAGTATTATAGCCTCAGACAGTCAAGCCATGGGCCGTGTAGGCGAGGTATTGATCCGCACCTGGCAAACCGCTGACAAGATGAAAAAACAGCGAGGGCGTCTTCCTGAAGAGACCGGTGAAAATGATAATATGCGTGTCTGTCGCTATATAGCCAAATACACCATCAACCCGGCGATTGCGCACGGTCTGAGCCATGAAATTGGCAGCATTGAAGAGGGAAAACGCGCTGACTTGGTCCTGTGGAACCCCGCTTTCTTTGGGGTGAAACCCGAGATGGTTCTTCTAGGGGGAACCATTGTATGTGCTCAGATGGGCGATCCCAACGCCTCGATCCCAACGCCGCAGCCAGTTTACAGTCGCCCGATGTTCGGAGCCTTTGGGCGTTCGGTTGAGAACTCGGCGATCACATTTGTGTCGGAAGCCGCGCAAGCCAAAGGGATTGGTGATACATTGGGTCTGGCAAAACAGACTGTCGCCGTGCGCGATACAAGGGACATTGGCAAAAGCGACCTGCTGCTAAACGATGCGACCCCTAGGATTGAAGTGGATCCTGAAACCTACGACGTTCGCGCCGATGGCGAGCTGCTGACCTGCCAGCCTGCCGAGTTTCTACCGATGGCACAGCGCTATTTCATGTTTTGAGATTATAAGGAGGCCCCAGATGTCGATCGCTATCAAAACGGCCCGAATTTACCATGACCACCCGCAAGCTCCTGTGTATTCTCAAGTTTCGCTTGATTATGATGGGCGTTTTTTGCGCCGCAAAATGCTGGCTACCGATGACGGCGAGGCATTTCTAGTCGATCTAGCCCAAACCAAGTCATTGGATCACGGAGGTGTTTTGGTTCTGGAAGATGGGCGTGAGATCGAAATTGTCGCAGCGCCGGAAGAGTTGCTGGAAGTAACTGGTGAAAACTTACTGCGTCTGGCTTGGCATATCGGAAATCGTCACACTCCTTGCCAGATCGAATTGCGTAGACTGTTGATTCAGCGTGATCATGTGATCCGCGATATGCTTGTGAAATTAGGGGCCAGCACGCGTGAAGTTATCGAGCCGTTCACGCCTGAAGGCGGAGCTTATGGGCATGGCAGGACACATGGCCACGCCCACTGACTCAGATATCTTAACGCTGACGCAGTGGTTTTCACCTGCCTATCCGGTGGGAGGATTCGCCTATTCTCACGGTTTGGAATGGGCCATCGAAAGTTCCGATGTAACGGATGCGCAGCAAACGCGCGCGTGGATTGCAGACGTATTGCAATTTGGCTCCGGCCGAAATGACGGCATTTTCTTGATGGCGGCATACAAAGCTAAGGACAAAAAAGAACTGTTGGAAGTTGACGCAAAGGCACGCGCCTTTTGCGCATCGTCTGAAAGGCTGTCCGAGACTCTTTTGCTGGGCACTGCTTTTTGCTCAGTGACTGCTAATGTTTGGGAAATAAACATGCCTAAACTCACTTATCCGGTTGCTGTGGGATACGCAGCCCATTGTCAAAACCTGCCTTCGGGGCTGACTTGTCAAATGTTTCTGCAAAGTTTTATGGCTAATCTTGTGGCTTGCGCGACGCGGCTGATACCGCTTGGACAGACAGAAGGGCAGCATCTGATCCGAGAACTGACGCCTCTTTGTGCCGAGGTTGCTCAACAGGTGCAGGACAGCGACCTTGATGCTTTGGGTTCGACCGCATTTTTGTGCGATGTGGCGTCGATGAAACATGAGCGCCAGTATTCGAGGATATTCCGAACATGAGTAAAATGAACGGACCATTGCGGGTTGGAATAGGAGGCCCAGTAGGGGCGGGAAAGACAACTCTTACGGCCGCACTGTCCACAGCATTGCGAGACAGAGTTTCAATTGGTGTGATTACCAATGATATCTATACCCGTGAAGATGCCGAGGCCCTGATGCGCATGCAGATTTTGCCACAGGATCGGATCATAGGCGTGGAGACGGGTGGGTGCCCTCACACCGCGATCAGAGAGGACGCTTCGATTAATCTAGCTGCTGTCGCAGAAATGCAGGACCGTCACCCGGACATTGATGTGGTTCTGATCGAGAGCGGTGGAGACAACCTGTCTGCGACGTTCAGTCCGGAACTTGCCGATGTTACTTTGTATGTAATCGACGTCGCGGCGGGCGAGGAAATACCGCGCAAAGGTGGCCCGGCGATAACCAAATCAGACATTTTGATTATTAATAAAACCGACCTCGCCCCCCATGTCGGGGCATCCTTAGACGTTATGGACAGCGATGCAGGTAAAATGCGTCAGGGAAGGCCTTTTGTATTCTCGTCCTTGCGACATGGTGAGGGTGTTGACCACATTGTGGATCTGCTGGCCCAGATTGGCGGGCTCGAGCTATCGGACACAGTCGCGCAAAATCAGGATTAAGGCGCTCAGCGGGTACTTACTAACTTGCAATGTGATATGGCGGTCGATTCAAGATCGAAAATTCAGACGTAGAGATTTTCGAGTTCGGCATTGGTGCCAGATCGGGTGTATTCGGTTGCGCGCTTTCTGCTGATGCTAAAAGCTCTGTACTGGTAGAATTGAGGATCACAGGATACCGTAATAGCCAAATCTGATAGGCAGGGAATTAAGAACCGTCCTTGGGGAAGCAACTTCGTCAGTAGAGAACAAAATGCCCGCACCAACATTGCATTTCTCGATGCAGGAGTTTCAGAACAGGATCGCAAAGACCCGGTCAGAGATGACCCGTAAAGGCATCGATATTTTGATTGTGACCGACCCGTCGAACATGAACTGGCTCACCGGTTACGATGGCTGGTCTTTTTATGTGCATCAATGCGTTGTTTTGAGGTTGAACGATGACCCGATCTGGTTTGGACGCAGTCAGGACGCCAACGGCGCGTTGCGCACATGCTTTATGGACCCGGTTAATATCATTGGTTATCCCGATCACTACGTGCAATCCCCAGAGCGGCATCCAATGGACTATTTATCGGCACGGCTAAAAGATATTGGTGCCGGTAGCGGTTCAATTGGCGTGGAAATGGATAACTATTGGTTCACGGCGGCGGCATTTGCGTCGCTGCAAAAGAATTTGCCGGACGCCAAATTCAACGACGCCAACACGTTGGTCAATTGGCAGCGCGCGGTGAAATCTGAGGCCGAGCTGACCTATATGCGGCAGGCGGGAAAGATTGTTGAGCGTATGCACCGCCGGATATTCGAAAAGGTCGAGCCAGGAATTCGCAAATGCGATCTTGTTGCAGAAATCTATGATGCTGGATTGCGATACGATGAAGGTTTGGGTTTCGGTGGTGACTATCCCGCGATTGTACCGCTTCTTCCGTCCGGTTCCGATGCGGCAGCGCCACATCTGACTTGGGATGATAAGGAAATGAAATCAGGTGAGGGCACATTCTTTGAAATTGCTGGGGCTGTTCATCGCTATCATTGTCCACTGTCGCGCACTGTTTTTCTAGGAAGACCAACACAAACATTTCTGGACGCTGAAGAAGCGGTGTTGGAAGGCATGGAGGCGGGGCTCGAGAAAGCAATTGTTGGAAATACATGCGAAGACATAGCTTACGCGTTTTTTAAAGTGCTTAAGAAACATGGCATCGAGAAATACAATCGTACCGGCTATCCGATCGGAATAAGTTACCCACCAGATTGGGGTGAACGGACGATGTCGTTGCGCCCCGGCGATACAACAGTTTTGCAAGAGAATATG
>NZ_JBXWSJ010000028.1:0-66464 GCF_059613365.1 Ruegeria sp. BHSA163 | reverse complement strand
GTCGCGTCACTTCTTTGTGTTGTCTGCAATTGTGACGTGCGTCAACGTTGCGAACCCAGCAGTTTTGAAGCCCTGCTGAACAGTTTCTTTAGAGCCGGTTTTCCGCAAGAGCTTCTTTGTGGCTGGTCTATTCCAGGTGACGGCCTGTTCGTCTTCTTTGGATCCGGATTGTCACCCGAACTTTGGCGCGATTTGCCCATTTCAGGCGACGACTCAATCGTCTTTTTGCTGCGCTGCAGCTTCAGGCGTCGCCTGTTGGCAATTTCCTTCAGCTCTCGAACGGACCGGGCTTCGGCGCGGCAAGCTGCTTCAAGAAATTGAGATCGGTAACGTAAAACGGCTTCGGCGGACCAGGGACCACTACCCCGCGAGTTTTTTAGGACACTGAAAATTTTCGTCCAATGCGCATCAAGTATTTCGGATGCAGCAACCTGCTTCTTCATGAAAGTCTGTGACAGCTTTGGAAAATCGGATTTATATACTGTATTTTCAAGATTCTTCCATGAACGAACCAGTGTTTCTGGTGCGTCGGTCAGGGAGACAACTCCTTTAAATTTCAAAAGGTTTTTTGCGACAATAAATGCGGGTACTCCGAAGGCCGCCGCAGTAATATAGCCGTGCATCGAAGATCCAACGTAAAGATTTGATCTAGAGATCGCGGCGCAAACTTGACGCGTACTCAGTGGACGATCAACGAGTATCGGAGAGCTTGTCATCATCGAGGCGATAAGGCCCGCCAAGCGATCATCGTTGTGGCATGGGCCGATGCCTATCAAAATCGGTCGCATGTTCAGTTTTTTCGCCATTTTGTCGAGAATAGAAGCGAGTTTTGGATATTCGATATCTTTTGCGTACCGATCATTTACGTGAATAGTAAAAAAAGGACCCGCGTCGCCTTTGGTTAATGTCTCGAACTCTGAGTCCAAGCTCTCTTTCGACCACAAAGATGGCAGATTCCAGGCGCTGTCAGGAACAACGCTTATTTCTAAGTCTGGCTGTATGTCTAATAGTAAACGGCGGCTTTCTTCATCTCGAACACTTAAATACGTTGATCTAAGCAAAGCCTTCCGCACTAAACCAATGAATTCTGTAGGTATTGGCTTTGGGACCCCTGGCGCATTCCACATCACAGGAGTACCCTCTGGAGCAGCCAGCGCGGCTCCAATCCAAAGATCGGCATACCCGTACAAATCCACACCGCCCCTAACATACGAAGTCAGCGGCGTTTTATTTGGGTGGATAATATTTCCGCCCCCGATAACAACACCTTCTGTGTGCCGCCCAATCAAGTCACACAAACCTACCGACTGAGCCGAGTCCTTCCAAACAGGAGGACCGCCAATTGGGCTGACAGGTATACATTCCGACTCGGATAGTCGTGAGTTCACGATGTTGGTAAAGAGAAGGTCGCCGTAGTTTTCAACGTCGAAAGTTCCGAAATGAGCAATCGTGGTCATTAACCCTACCGGGGCAAAAATTGTTGTTTCGCTGGTAGCTAGCATAGTGCTAGGACGTCGGAAACCCGGTTATTTGCAAAAGGAGAAGCGAAAAAATGGTTAAACAAACCTCCGTTCTTCTGGCCAACGAGACGGGGCATACGTCAAATCCCGGATGCCGCGCTGTGCGACGTGGGTTTGATCGACTTTTTGCGTTATCCGATATTCGGTGTTCAGGCTCCTTACCTCTTGGCCTGTGGTCGGACAGCTTCAAAGAGCTTTCCCCCAAACCCAATGAAAGGATAGTGCGCAAAGAAGGCCGTTTTCGTACGGGAACAACCGAGCCAATAAAGGTGGATATCGAAAAATGGAGAAAGATTCGAAATCAGTTAGCTCAAGATGATACATGGGTGCTTCGAAAACTATCGGAGGTAGACGCATTGGTCGTCAACTCTGAAGGTAGCATGCACCACAATTTGCCACGTGCATTGGCCCTTGCTGCTTTAATTGATATTTCTCACGAAGTGGGCACTCCCGTCGCTCTTATGAACTCCTCAATACAGGCGATGGACGACCAGCTTATAAGCGAAATCCTTGGCCGGTTGAGCATGTGTCATGTTCGAGAAAGGCGCACATTCGAAGCCGTAGAGGCTAAGACTTCTAATGCGGTATTGGCCCCAGACTTAGCGGTCTTAGCTATGACCGCTATGACGCCCGCAGAAAGAGAAATGAAAGCCATCGATGGTCGAAAATGTATTGTTGCTGCGGGTGTTTTAGTTGATCCGAATGCCGTGCGCCAGACAATTCAGGCTGTAAGGGCTTGTGACCTTGAGCCGACCTATCTTTCCATTGGCGACGGAAGAGAGGCTGAAATAATTTCCGAACTTTCAACGGAAGAGGATTTTAATATCATAGATTCTGGACAAATTACACTTGAACGCCTTGTCTCCGAGCTTTCTGGCGCTGCTATGCTGGTATCTGGGCGGCATCACATAAACATCTTTGCTATGTTATGCGGACTTCCCTTTGTCCCATTGCCCTCAAACACTTGGAAGATAGAAGCTACCATTGAAATGGCTGGCTACCCGATATCTACCACGGAAAAAATCAAAGACTTAGAGGAATCAATTCGAACGGTCCATAAAGACCGTCTTTTGTATGCAGATGCTTCAAAAAACGGATTTATCGCATTGGAGAGAATGATGCGGAAGTTGCCCGAAAAGGTGCGTAAATGGACGTTTTGACACCATTCGAATTCATAGACAGATACGACGAAGGAAAGACGGTTGCGATTGTTGGAAATGCGCCGACATTGGCGAATACCGGGCTCGGAAAATGGATTGACTCACACGATATAGTTGTTCGATTCAACGACTGCAGGGTAAATGGTTACGAAAGGGATGTAGGATCCCGAACTAGCATTTTGGTGTGTAATCCATATGCCGAAACCCGACCCGACAGAAAAGTGGGTGATGCTGTTTCACCGGAAACCGTTGTGGCAATTTCCTCGCTCACCAGAAGGGGGGATATGGCCGAGTTTTCACGTTGGGTCGGGCGCTTTCCCACAATGTTCACCTATTCGCCAGATATTAGGATTGACTGTGGCGACAGAAGCAAGGTTGCACTAACAACCGGGACTTATGGGTTGGTTTTAATGAGCAAATTGTTGAAACCTTCCGCGCTTTTCGTGACCGGATTCACAATGTTTCAACCGGGCACAGATTTCCACTATTGGAGTGATATAACGCCATCTGGGTTGAAAGCACACACTCCCAAAAAGGAAGCCGAAATCTTTAGCCGTATTCTCAACGGGCTAAACATTCCAATCTTCGTCACCCGTGATATCATGGGCGTTTTTGAAACGGCCAATACAACACCATCCTCGAAAATAACCCAGAAGAAGTCGCAAATTTGATTGTGATTGATCTTTGGCCGAGCTAGGCAGACACAGCCTGCGCTGCAGTTGTAAAGGTCCCACAACCTTGATGAATGCAAACACTTGTACCCGACCGGAGAGCCTTTGAGACTAGGGGAATGAACAACAAGAGACAGGCTGTTGAGGCCAGTGTACAAAAAGTCATTGAGACTTTAAGCGCGTCCAATTCGCTGACTTGGTTAGATAAACTGTCATTGGATTTAGCGCGCGCCAGATATCTCAGGTCGCGCCGAACCAGCGCCCCAAAAATTGCTGTGTGCGGTGTGAATATGTGCATCAACGCCGCTGGCCGCGTTCAGGCATTAGCTGATATTTACGCGTGCTCATACGACACTACAATGATCGGTTTTCTGCCTAAAAATTCTGGGGGCACGCTTTGGGCGCCGCTTGTATCATCGAAACACCGGTTTCGAGGGATTCCGATAACGGACCCTCAGGTCCTAGTCACGCACGCATTGAAATTCGTGATGGAGAATCCGTTTGATATCGTTCACCTGTCGAAACCGCGGTTTGTTAACATACTAATAGGTGTTCTGTACAAACTGATCTGGGGTTCTCAGATTTTTATGGATGTCGATGACGAAGACTTAGGTATCTTAAAAGAGCGCCAAGAAACCATACCTTTAGATTCATTTTTTGAGCAAAATCAAGATCGTGAGTTACGCTGGAGCCAACTTGTTACCAGCGATGGGGTCCGTGTTGGGGTCGCGTTATGGGACATTTTTGATGGTGTCACCGTATCCAACCCAGCCCTTAAAGAGAAGTACGGTGGATTGATACTTCCCCATGCTAGGTCCGCTAACCAATTTCAGCCTGACATAGTTAGAAAAAACTCGGTGCGTCGAGAGTTTGGTATTCCCCTTGAGGCGAAAGTCTTTTTATTTTTCGGAACAGTAAGAAAACATAAAGGAGTCGTTGAGACTGCACGGGCTATGGCAAAGACCGGTAGAAAAGATGCTATTTTTGTTGTTGCAGGTTCAATTCCAGATAGAAATCTTACGAAGGAACTCAAAGCGGTCGGCGGCAAAAACCTAAGACTTCTTCCAGTCCAACCCTTTGAAAGAATCCCCGACATTGTTGGAATGGCCGACGCAGTCGTCTTATTGCAGGACGATTCCTCGCTGCTAGCTAAATATCAACTTCCGGCAAAGTTGGTTGACGCAATGGCTATGGGGTTAACGATCTTTGTTTCGCCGACTCCGGCTGTGCAGGATGTAATTGACGCTGGTGCAGCGCGCGCGATCTTCAGGAACAAGATCGAGCAGTCGATAAGCGATTATCTATCTTCACCCGAAGATTCAAAAGAATGCGGGGCCGCTGGAAGAAAGCTATTTTTGGATCAATTTAGCGTAGAAGCTTGTGATCTAAAATTGAGAAAATTCCTTGAAGAACGCCGGGCTAGAAATTCGAAGGCCAAAAAGACGGTTTTTACAAGGGTCACGTCAGTTTTTGAGGAAATCGGCGGTTGGGAAGAAATCGCAAAACTCGACAAATGTGCTTAGCTTTGGCGGGTCGCCGGCAGCCAAAGGCAATAATGTTATTGCAATTCGGATAGCGACGAACCACCCCTATCGCACTGACCTGAACCGGCAGTCTGAAAAAATTTAGCTCTCTCGTTTTCCACAATTATCATAGTTGCGTTAAGTTGGCTGACTGTGTAGCGATCTTTTCCACCACTTTTAGTACGAATTTTTTTTCAGTTTCTGGGCTATGGGGTCCGGGACGGTTTTCACCATTGTAGAACGTTTCGCTTTCCCAAAAATCAAAACCATACAGCGTCAAGCGCCCCGCGCCCAACCGAGCGAGCAAGTCTACGCCCATACATCCCGTTGATGGTCTTGCTCCAACTTCAGCCTTTAATGCTTTCCACCACCGTTCCCTATAGAAGTAGTATCCACGCGCTTGAGAGGGGCTGATCTTTTCCCGATCTGATGGGCTCATCCAAACAATGCGGTCCGACTTCTCTCGGTAATTTACTTTACCTAAGTCCGTTGAAACTAGGAGCAAATCTGTCCGCCGCCCTGCTTCATTACGGTGGGGAGGCAGGAAAACTCCTCTGTTAATTCTAACAACCACCTGATGCTCGTCAATCGGCCTAAACGCTTCGAAAAGTGAGGAGGCGTTGCCAACTAGCGCAATGTCGCGACCACGGACTAGGCTTTCCAGATCTGCCAAGGCCCTCCCACAGCGACTATTAATTGCGGATCTTAGCCTTTTTGAAATCGAGGGGCCTGATTTGCGAGAGTAGGAGTTCTTTGTAATCATCCTGAGCACCATCGCGACTCAGTCGGGTCTTTTCAAGCGATAAGAGGGGAATAGAGCGAGATCACTGACTTCGTGAAAGCAAGGACTGGGAGAAAGTATCTTGAACACATCCTCGTCGGCAAATTTGTTGCTATCATCGGGCATCGTCACGATGGCCAAACAGTAAACCGTTAGCTAGCGCTATTTTACACCTATTTCGGAACACTTTTTTGGGCTAGTTTTACTAAGTTATCGATAAGGGTCTTTTTGTATTGATCGGGTACTTGGTCACTACAGACGAAAAACCTCGAAACCGCATGCTTTTAAATCTTCTCGATCAAAAACTGATTTGATGTCTGCAATTATCGCGGATTTAGATTTGCAAAGTGCTCGTAAGTAAGAGGGTTCTAAATTAGAATATTCATCATGCGCGACCGCGACGACAACCGCATCAACATCTTTGACTTCATCCAAAGAAGTTAGATTAACTCCAAAATGGGCAAAAACTTCATCTCCATCGGCGTGCACATCCGAAACAATCACCTCGATTCCCCAATCCTCAAATTCCCGGATCAGATCTACGACTTTGGTATTGCGTATATCGGGACAATTTTCCTTGAAGGTTACACCCAAAATGCAAACCCGGGATTGATTAATACTTATGCCATTTTTCGACATCATTTTAATCACACTGCGCGCAGCGTAATGGGCCATTTCGTCGTTGATCCGTCTACCCGATAGAATAACCTGTGGGTGATATCCGACCTCTTCAGCCTTGTGCGTGAGATAATAGGGATCAACGCCGATGCAGTGTCCACCAACCAATCCAGGTCGAAATGGCAGAAAGTTCCATTTACTCCCGGCTGTGTTCAGCACATCAACGGTGTCAATGTTCAGGTGATTGAAAATAATCGAAAGCTCGTTGACGAGGGCAATGTTAATGTCTCGTTGAATGTTTTCTATGACCTTGGCGGCTTCGGCCACTTTAATTGAGCTGGCAAGGTAGGTACCTCTTTCAATTATTGAACCGTACAGCGCGTCGATCTCAGCAGCAGCCTCCGGTGTAGAACCAGCAGTAACCTTGACAACTTTGGTCAGGGTGTTGACCTGGTCACCTGGGTTTATTCTTTCTGGGCTGTACCCACAGAAAAAATCTTCGTTAAAGCGCAGACCAGACGAACTCTCTAGGATCGGCACGCAAATTTCTTCAGTACAGCCCGGGTACACTGTTGATTCATAAATTACGACATTACCCTTTGACAAAACCGAACCGACAGCAGAGGAGGCTTTTCGGATCGGCATCAAATCTGGACGGTTTACTTGGTCTACCGGGGTTGGAACAGTAATAATGTAAATATCGCAGTCAGTTATATCTTCAATTTCTGTAGTGTACCTTAGGTGCTTGGCGGCAGCTAAATCCTCAGGTGTGACCTCCTTTGTACTGTCTATCCCTGACCGCAGCTTTTCTATGCGACCAGCTTTCAAATCAAGGCCCACAACGTCACGAGTTCTGCCAAATTCTACCGCCAAGGGCAGACCAACATACCCAAGTCCGATCACAGCAATGCGTTTGCCATCAAAATTCATCATAATTCAGCCGAAATCCGTTTTGCGCGGTTTTTCAGAAAAGAATTCGAGTGTTTAACCGCGACCTTATATAGCAGTTATCACTCTGGCAAATTACAGGCAAACTAAATTCAGCCGCTCATTTTCGGCTGAAATAAGCTTAATTGCGAAATACACACACCATTATTTTTAAGGCGTGTCGGGCAGGTCATTTCCCCTGATTGGGCCTTTCTGGGCGATGACGCGCTTCTAGCTGTTTACGCGATTAACGAATACGACGCAGATACACATAATACGCACCATCACCCCCGTGGCTGATATGCGCCGGAGTCACCTGAAGGACCGCTTGCGCCAGTGGCGGCAGGCTCAGCCAGTGGGGGACTTGATTTCGGAGGACACCGCGCGGGGTTGGGATGGGGCCGGGCTCGTCTCGATCCTTACCCTTTCCTGTAATTACCAACACGAGCCGTTTTCCCGAGGCTTGTGCCGATAGGATAAACTTGACCAATACAGGGTGCGCCGTGTCCATTCTCATGCCGTGCAGATCCAGACGACCTTCGGGTTTAAGTTTGCCGCGTTTCATCCGACCAAACGCCTTAACGTCCATACGCACGCCGTCTCTGCGTAGCTCTTCAGAAATTGACGTTTTCAGATTGTTGCCGGCTGGCGTCGGTTGCGATTTTTGTCCCAATTCGAAAGTCTCTAGTCTGGGTACCGGCGACTTTGTTGGTTTGGGTTTGGGAAGAACAGTCGGGTGTACCGTTTGCGGTAGCTCAGGATGCAAACGCTCGGCCTGTTTCGCGACTTTGCGCCAAAGTTCAATTTCGTCTGCGGTCAGTTTCCGGCGCGACATCAGAACTCATCCGGCAAAAGAGCATACGCGCGCTGGATCGGCAGCAACAGAACCATTCGACCGGAATCTTTAAGGCGCCCTGCAGCTTCACCTGCCGCATCACCGGTACCAAAGAAAATATCCGCGCGCTGAGCACCCTTGATTGCCGAACCTGTATCTTGGGCAATCATCAACTGGCGAATTGGTTTCTCTCCATCCTTTTCGATCCAAACCGGCGCCCCCAAAGGTGTATAGATCGGGTCCGCCGCGATACTGCGCAACTTTGTGACTGAGCGGTTCATAGCACCCAATGGTCCAAGCTCGGGGGCGACACGTGTAACCTCACGAAAGAAAACGTACGAAGGGTTGTGTAATAGCAATTCAGCGCCTGCTTCAGGGTTCTTTCGGACCCAAGCACGTATCATTTGGGCGCTGACTTCGTGAGCGCCCAGCGCTCCACGCCGAACCAACTCGGCCCCGATCGAACGATACGGATGTCCGTTTGCGCCTCCGTAGCCCACTCGCAATTTACTACCGTCAGGCAACCGAATACGCCCTGATCCTTGGATTTGCAGAAAAAACAGTTCAACCGGGTCATCGACCCACGCGATCTCCAATCCGCGACCTTGCATAACGTCACTGGTCAATAACTCTCGTCGGCTCAGCCAACGGTCGGATTTCCTGGCCTCGGTCGGCATTCGGTATAGGGGATAGCGGTATTTTGCTGATGGCGACGTTGCGCCATCGAGCTCAGGTTCGAAATAGCCCGTAAATAAGGCAGCGGCCCCATCCTCGACCAACAGGGGACGAAAAAACAACTCAAAAAACGAGCGCGCGGATTCCGGACTATGCGTCTGCGCCGCCGCGCATAACGCTTTCCAGTCCGGGCCCTCCAGATCGCTGCATGTATTTAAAAAAACAGAAAGGGCCGCCCAATGATCGTCAGCATCCCAGCCATCCAAATCTTCGAACGCCAGAATGGTGCGTTTCACCTCTGCACTGGGGGCGCTCGCGGCGGTCATAGCGGCCACCAAGAAAAGCGACCGGAGTTTTTCAATCATGCGTCCGTGGCAACTAACAGCCAGTTTGGATCATCCGTACCCATGACGCGGGCAAAGGTCCAACTGTCCTTTTGGCGTTTTACCGTATTGGGACTTCCTTCGACAATGTCGCCGCCTCGATCCCTTACGACCGAAGTCAATTCGCCAATAAACCGCATCGTGATCTCAGCCTGGTTGGTGTCTTTGTCAAAATGAGCGTCCGCCAATGTCGTCTCGCGCACACCCACGAACTCGGCTTCAATCGTCAAGCCCTTATCCTCCCTGTCTGCCACGACCGAGACGAAGCTGTCGAACACTTCTTCAGACAGGAACGGTTGGATTTCGTCCAGGTTGCCTTTTTCGAAACCCATAACGATCATTTCGTATGCTCCGCGCGCACCTTGTACAAATTCAGTGATAGAAAAACTGGGTTCGATTCGCTTCATCGCTGCCAGGGTTTGCGCTTGTTCGCTATCTTCTGGCACGTGATCGGTGATGTCATGATCCGGGCCACCTTCGATTACTTCAAAATCGCGACGCGACTTGCTGGCTTCGGGTTGTTGCTGCAGCGGCGGCTTTTCAAATCCTTCACGTGTTCCCAGTACGCTTTTCAGGCGCATGATCAGGAAAACAGCGATACCAAGCAAGACCAATAGCTGGATCATGGGATTGTTCATTTCGTCCTCTTTTCAGAACCGAGACTTTGTAAGCACAGCCTCATGCTCCTATGTAGGTGACAGTTGGTGGCAAGTCCACAGCCCGAACTACTAGAAAGGACAGCGCATATGTACCTGTTTCTGGCTTTTTTGTTGGTACCCATAATTGAGATCGCCCTGTTCATTCAGGTCGGTGGTCTGATTGGGCTATGGCCGACACTTGCCATTGTCGTATCGACGGCTGTTTTAGGTGCCGTTTTGGTACGGACACAAGGTCGCATGGCGCTGGGAGAATTACAGCGGTCCTTTTCCCAAATGGATGACCCGACTGAACCCTTAGCGCACGGCGCTATGATTTTGCTTTCGGGGGCTTTGTTAGTAACACCAGGTTTCTTCACTGATATTATTGGTTTCGCATTGTTAATTCCCGCTATACGTTTGGCTTTGTTCCACTACTTGAAGTCCAAAATCTCGGTCACGCAATTCCAGATGGGCGCGGGTGCGCAATTCCATAGCCGTCCAGAACCATTTGAAAATGCCGATGTGATTGACGGTGAGTACTCCGAGGTCCGGCCCAGAAATGGCTCCGCGAAACCTTCTAAGTGGGTAGAGGGGCCGCACCAGCATTGAGGTGGCTCGCGCAACTTGTTAAGCAGTGACGAAAATCATTTTTGGAGTAGATCCATGGCCGACGAAGACGCCAAAGAAAACACCGCGGCACAGGCCGCACCGCAGGTCCAAATGCGCGTTTTGGGGCAGTTCATCCGCGATTTGTCCTTTGAAAACGTAATGGCGCAAAAGGGCGTATCAGGCGAAGTTCAGCCTGAAATAGCGGTGCAGGTTAACCTGGATGCAAAAAAGCGCCCGACTGAACACCAATATGAAGTGTCGATCAAGCTGAACCTGAAATCCAAAGCCAAGGGCATGGAAGATATTCTTTTCGTTTGCGAAATCGATTATTGCGGCCTGTTTCATGTTGAAGGCGTGCCAGAAGATCAGCTACATCCGTTCCTGCTGATTGAATGTCCGCGCATGCTGTTCCCTTTCCTGCGCCGCATTGTCAGCGACATTACCCGCGACGGAGGTTATCCACCGGTCAATTTGGACAATATCGACTTTGTAGCACTTTATCGGAATGAAATTGCGCGCCGCCAGGCTGCGCAGACGCAGAAAACAGAAGCTTAAGTTATCTGCCCGCGTCTGGGCACCCTCAGACGCGGGTCCAAAGGGCATTTTCGCCAAGGTTTTCTACAAAAGAGTTGTGTGCCACGCGCTCTTCTTCTGTGATCCGTTCAGGCAATGCTACCGCGCGCTGCGCAGGACGCCATGCATCGCCTCCTTCAGATACCGTCGACGCCGCTGTAGCCAGACCAAAATCCGGCTGCCGCCCACCAATCAGCTCAAGATAAACTTCAGCCAATATTTCCGAATCGAGTAATGCTCCATGAAGAACACGGTTCGAGTTATCGATGTTGAACCGGCGGCATAGTGCATCTAATGAGGCAGGAGAACCGGGGAACCGTTTTCGCGCGATTGCCAATGTGTCAACGGCCTGTTCAATCGGTATCATCGGCGCACCCATCCAACCCAATTCGGCATTCAGAAACTTCATATCAAAGGATGCGTTGTGGATTACTAGTTTGGCGTCACCGACAAAGTCGCGAAATTCCAGACCAACTTTTTTGAAAACCGGTTTATCCTTCAGCGTAATCTGCCCAGGCTTTGTAGGTTGAGGCGGGTCCAGCAAGTCTGGGCCGATTCCGTGTACACCAAACGCGTCTTCGGGCATTGATCGCTCTGGGTTAATGTAGACGTGATACGTTTCGCCGGTTGCTACATGATTCCATAGCTCCACGGCACCGATTTCTACGATCCGGTCACCGTTTTCAGGGTCAAAGCCAGTGGTTTCCGTATCGAGTACGATCTCACGCATTTCGCATTCCCACTCTGATTTGTCTGACTATATCCTGCACCTGCGCACGGGCGTGGTCCAGTGTATCCGTGACAATTACAAAGTCCGATCGCCGGCATTTCTCTTCATTTGGCATTTGTTTGGATCTGATTTGATCGAATTGAGCCTCAGTCATCGTGCCCCGTGTCATGACTCTGCGCTTTTGCTCCTCGGGCGATATCGAAACGCACGCGACCGCGTCCATGTCGGCGTCCCCGCCAGTTTCAAAGAGTAACGGGATATCAAATACAATGATATCCGCTGTTTCCGAGGCACGAAAAGTCGCCCGGTCTTTGGAAACCAATGGATGAACTATGGATTCTATTACTTTCAATGCCGATGGTTCCTTAGAAATAATCTGCTTTAAGACATTTCTGTTGACCGAGCCGTCTATTATAGCTTCAGGATAGATCTCTGATATCGACTGCACGGCGGTACCCCCTGGTGAGTACAACCGATGGACTGCATCATCTGCATCCCACAAAGCACATCCTTCGTCCGCAAACATCTTTGCTGTAGTGCTTTTTCCCATACCAATCGAACCGGTGAGTCCAAGGGCGAAACTCATGCTAACGCCGCCGCACGCGCGTCTTCGTCAACTTCTGGACGTAATCCGAACCAACGCTCAAAACCGGGCACAGCCTGGTGGAGCAACATGCCTAAGCCGTCGACCGTGGTGCATCCAGCTTCTTCGGCTGTGCGCAGGAGACGCGTTTTCAAAGGAGTGTAGACAAGATCCGTTACAACGGTACCCGGCTGCAATCCATCCAGTGGTACGCGCAACTCTGGCTGTCCTTGCATTCCCAAAGACGTTGTGTTGACGACCAGTTCGGCATTCTCGACAACATTTCCGGCCTGCACCCAATCGACTACCGTAATGCGTTGTCCAAATTCCTCTTTCAGATGGTCGGCTCTGTTGCTTGTACGATTGGTCAGCATAATTTCTGGAACACCTGCATCTGCAAGAGCCCACAATACTGCTCTGGCCGCTCCTCCAGCGCCGAACACAACTGCTGGACCATCCTGAGGCACCCAATCCGGAGCGCCCGATCTCAGGTTCGCCATAAAACCATACCCGTCAGTGTTGTCCGCATGGATCGAACCATCTTCACGGAATACCAGTGTATTCGCTGCCCCTATGACAGAAGCGCGGTCAGCTGCGTGATCCGACAGACGCAGTGCGGCCTCTTTGTGTGGAACTGTTATGTTAGCGCCGACAAAACCTGCCTTGGGCAGTGCCCGCAAAACTGTTTCGAGATCAGCAGGCGCCACGTCCATCGGGATGTAATGACCTGATAACCCATGAGCCTTGAGCCAATGACCATGTAATTTCGGTGACCGGGAGTGTGCAACGGGGTGTCCTATCACCCCGGCCAGTGGGATACGATGGTCCGTCATTGGTCAATTACGCCTTTCACAACCAAAAAATTAATGATTTCTAACAACGGAATACCCAGAACGTTAAAGTAATCGCCGTCTATGTCCGCAAATAGGCGTACACCTTCTTCTTCCAGTTTATACGCTCCAACAGAATAACGAATACTCTCCCAATTTCGAGTGACATAGTCGCGTAAGTACGCGTCCGAACTCGCTCGCATCCGCAATCGCACCTGGCCAACATGTCTCCAGACCGGTTCGCTATTCTGATAGACGACTGCCGCAGAAAGCAAAGCGTGCCGTCTACCGCGCATAGACTTGAGCTGTTGCAGAGCATCTTCAGGCGAATCCGGTTTCGAAATCACCTTGCCGTCAAAGTCCAATACCTGGTCGCACCCTATTACCATAGCACCCGGCGACTTATCACTGACTTTCCGCGCCTTCATTTCGGCCAAAGCGTCTGCGATATCCCGAGGAGACGCATCTTCGGCCAACAACGCTTGTTTCACGCTATCCTCGTCTATGCGCGCGACATTTACGGAAAAATCAATACCAGCATTTCGCAGCAGCTGTGCTCGAATAGTAGAACCAGAAGCCAAAACAATGGGGACAGACATGTGGAAAACCAGCCGAGTAATTCGTTAACAGTTCTGGGATGTTTTGTATGGTTTTCCGATTGACACGCAAGTCCTGTGTTCACGCAAAAAATATCTGTGAGTCGCTCAAGTTCGGTCCAGATAGGACAAGGATAAGTTCATTAAACGGGATAAGGTAGTTTTCCAAGAATTCCTCAGGAGATATCCCCAGACTTAATTTTGTGTCGACATCTCAACATGTTGTTTTTATTTACTTATTTTTCTATATCAACAGAACTTCTGCTCTGAACTTTAAACTCATCCAGCTTGGGGAAAAACCTTGGAAAAACAAGTAATCCACGGATTCTATACTCCCTACAAAACCATCATCCTTTTTCTTTTCTATTTTTTTTATTAGGGAAGATCAGAACAAAGCTCGAGGCCGGGATGACTGACTTTCTTATTACCCTTTATCCATGGGTGAAGTCCTTGCACATCATGGCAGTGATTTCATGGATGGCTGGTCTATTCTATTTACCGCGATTGTTCGTCTATCATGTCGAAAAGGCGCAAACGGTGGCAGGTGCGCAAGAAATTTTCTTTGAAATGGAAGAAAAGCTACTTCGTGTGATCATGCGTCCCGCAATGATAGTAGCGTGGATATGCGGATTATTGATGGTCTTTACGCCTGGCATTGTCAGTTGGGATTGGGCATGGCCATGGGTTAAAGGCGTTGCCGTATTAGGCATGACTTGGTTTCACCATTGGTTAATGGCAAGGCGAAAGGACTTTTTGGCAGGAAGCAATAGGCTTACCGGACGCCAGTATCGAATGATGAACGAAGTTCCGACAGTCTTGATGGTGATTATTGTACTATCTGTTGTTCTAAAGTTCTAAGGGCGTTTGACTCTGCTGCCATTGACCCTTAATTAAGGCAAAACGCTCCCGTCCGGGCTGCGTATCTTCCAACTGCAAATTTTCAGATGTGCCGCAGGCTTTGTGGCCAAGGTCCGTATAATCATGACAACTGAATCCCTGAACCTGTCCGATCTAAAGGCCAAAAGCCCAAAAGACCTTTTGGCGATGGCTGAAGAGCTAGAGATCGAAAACGCCTCGACCATGCGCAAGGGCGAGATGATGTTCCAGATTCTGCGCGAACGCGCGGATGAAGGTTGGACTGTCGGCGGTGATGGTGTGCTTGAAGTTCTCCAAGATGGCTTCGGGTTTCTGCGGTCGCCTGAAGCTAATTATCTTCCCGGACCAGACGACATCTATGTCTCACCAGACATGATCCGCCAGCACTCGTTGCGTACAGGTGACACGGTTGAAGGGGAAATAAAGGCGCCGGATGAGAACGAACGTTATTTTGCGCTGATAAAGGTTACGAAAATCAATTTTGAAGAACCTGATAAGGCTAAACATAAGATCCTTTTCGACAACCTGACGCCTTTGTATCCAGAAGAGCGTCTTAAAATGGAGATTGAGGATCCAACCATCAAAGACAAGTCTGCCCGTGTTATTGACTTGGTCGCGCCGATCGGTAAGGGACAGCGTTCGTTGATCGTGGCGCCGCCGCGGACAGGTAAGACAGTAATCTTGCAGAACATTGCGCACTCTATCGAACAGAACCATCCTGAATGCTATTTGATCGTACTATTGATCGATGAACGTCCCGAAGAAGTGACGGACATGCAGCGGTCGGTGAAGGGCGAAGTCGTTTCTTCTACCTTCGACGAACCGGCGACACGTCACGTGGCTGTGTCAGAAATGGTAATCGAAAAAGCAAAACGTTTAGTCGAGCATAAACGAGATGTTGTTATTCTTCTCGACTCGATAACAAGACTTGGTAGAGCTTTTAACACTGTTGTTCCATCTTCAGGTAAAGTTTTAACGGGTGGTGTCGACGCAAATGCACTTCAGCGGCCAAAGCGGTTCTTCGGCGCCGCACGGAATATAGAAGAGGGCGGTTCGCTGACCATCATCGCGACAGCGCTGATCGACACCGGTAGCCGGATGGACGAAGTGATCTTTGAAGAATTCAAGGGTACCGGTAACTCAGAAATTGTTTTGGATCGTAAGATTGCTGATAAGCGCGTGTTCCCGGCAATCGACATCCTCAAATCTGGTACCCGTAAAGAGGACCTTCTGGTTGATAAAGGCGATCTCGCTAAGACTTTTGTCTTGCGTCGCATCCTGAACCCAATGGGGACAACAGACGCGATTGAGTTTTTGCTGTCAAAGTTAAAGCAGACTAAGACGAACTCTGAATTCTTTGACTCTATGAATACCTGATACAGAGAGCTGACTCTCGCGGGGCCTACGAATGGATACGATATTCGCCTTGGCCAGTGCGCAAGGCAAGGCCGGGGTGGCTGTTATTCGTCTTTCCGGCCCACTGGCCCACACAGCCGCAAAGAAGCTTGCGGGCAAAGATCTTCCGCCTCGTGGCATGCGACATTGCTGTCTGCGTGATTTTAGTGGTGCGCGACTGGATGACGGTCTGGTTTTAACCTTTCAAGCGCCTAAGAGCTTTACAGGCGAAGACGTGGCCGAGCTGCAAATCCACGGCAGCGTTGCTACTGTAAACGCGTTACTTCGGTGTCTTTCTGAAATACGCGGACTTCGTCTTGCGGATCCGGGAGAGTTCACCCGGCGAGCATTGGAAAATGGTAAGATCGACCTGACTCAGGTAGAAGGTTTGGCGGATCTAATAGATGCGGAAACCGAAGCCCAACGCAAGCAGGCTCAATCCGTTCTAGCCGGTTCGTTAGGATCTTTGGTAGAGCGATGGCGTCGAGATTTAATCCGAGCGGCGGCACTGCTCGAGGCGGTGATTGACTTTGCCGATGAGGAGGTTCCGACTGACGTATCCCCAGAGGTCCAAACTCTGGTTTCGGGAGTTGTTTCAGACTTGGAGCAGGAAGCAAGAGGCGTACGTATTGCGGAACGGATCCGAAATGGTTTTGAAGTTGCGATTGTCGGTTTGCCAAATGCGGGAAAATCTACTCTCCTGAATGCGTTGGCTGGCAGGGAAGCGGCGATTACATCGGAATTCGCTGGAACAACCCGGGATGTGATCGAAGTTCGAATGGACCTAGCGGGCCTTCCAGTCACACTGCTTGACACGGCGGGGTTACGAGAGACGGATGATTATGTCGAAAGCATCGGGGTAGAATTGGCGCGAAAGAGAGCTGAAGCTGCAGATTTAAGGGTTTTTTTATCCGAGACAACGGACGAGTTGGGGGTTGAGTTGCAGGCCGGCGATATACAAGTTCTTCCAAAGGCCGATCTTCGGAGCTCGTCTGCGGGTGTGTCTGGAAAAACTGGGCAGGGTATTGACGAACTTGTATCCAACATATCGCGGGTTCTGGTTAATCGATCCACTATCAGCGGTGTTGCAACACGAGAACGACACCGTATAGCGATGTTAAAGGCAATAGACGCTTTGACTGCTGCGCGGACTGTTCTGGAATCGGGGCCGGATATGTATGATTTAGCTGCAGAAGAGTTACGCTCAGCTATCCGAGCACTCGAATCAATAGTTGGCAGAATAGACGTTGAGAACTTGCTGGACGAAATATTTTCCAGTTTTTGTTTGGGAAAGTAAGGATTGTTTCACGTGAAACATTCGAAGTTTGATGTTGTAGTTGTCGGCGCTGGACATGCCGGAACAGAGGCAGCTCATGCAGCGGCAAGGATGGGTGTGCGCACGGCATTAGTTACTTTGTCTGAACGAGATATCGGAGTGATGTCCTGCAACCCTGCGATCGGCGGCCTTGGTAAAGGGCACCTGGTGCGAGAGATCGATGCCATGGACGGTGTTATGGGAAGAGTAGCAGACCGCGCTGGTATACAGTTTCGGTTATTAAACAGACGGAAGGGACCCGCAGTACAGGGACCTCGCGCGCAAGCGGATCGCGCCCTTTACCGCGCAGCAATGCAATATGAAACGCAGCGACAACCGAATCTTTCTGTTATCACAGGCGAAGTCACCGACTTTGTTTTACGGAATGACCGTGTTTCTGGTGTTCGTTTGTCGGATGGTTCCGAAGTTTATTCTGGGTCGGTTATTCTTACCTCGGGCACGTTTCTGCGCGGCGTTATTCACATTGGAGACGTTTCGCGCCCCGGCGGCCGAATGGGCGACAAGCCGTCTGTCAGGCTGGCAGATAGGCTGGATAATTTTGGATTACCGACAGCTCGGTTAAAAACGGGAACACCGCCCAGGTTAGATGGGCGTACAATTAATTGGGACGTTTTAGAAAGACAGGAAGGCGACCCTGAGCCCACCTTGTTTTCATTCTTGTCGAGCGCCACAACAGCACCTCAGATCGCATGTGGAATCACTCATACGAATGCACGGACTCATGAAATAATTGAAAAAAATCTTTCCAGGTCGGCTATGTATGGTGGTCACATCGAAGGAGTGGGACCCAGATACTGTCCTTCAATTGAGGACAAGATTGTAAGGTTTGCCGATAAGGAATCTCACCAGATCTTTCTGGAGCCCGAAGGCGTAAATGACCACACGGTATACCCGAATGGAATCTCGACCTCGTTGCCTGAGGAAGTGCAGTGGGATTATGTGCGGTCGATCAAAGGTTTAGAAATGGCGGAAATCCTGCAGCCAGGATACGCCATTGAATATGATTATGTAGATCCGCGCGCTTTAACCGCCTCATTGTTGGTGTATGATGTACCGGGTCTGTACCTGGCCGGACAAATCAATGGAACCACGGGTTATGAAGAAGCTGCTGCACAAGGTCTTGTAGCCGGTTTAAATGCAGCACTAGAATCCCAAGGCCGTGAGCCGCAGTATTTTACTCGAACGGACAGCTATATTGGAGTTATGATTGATGATTTAACTACGCGCGGTGTTGCAGAGCCATACAGAATGTTTACGTCGCGCGCGGAGTTTCGGCTTTCACTTAGGGCTGACAATGCCGATCAACGTTTGACGCCGATTGGCATAGATTTAGGTTGCGTAAGCAAAGAGCGGCAATCAGCGTTTGAGAACAAGAAAGAGAAATTGAAGGCCGCAAAGTCGAAGCTTACTTCGGTTTCGTTGACCCCTAAAGAAATTCGGTCTTCCGGTATAAATGTCAATCAAGACGGTAACCGTCGAGATGGAATGCAATTGTTGGCTTTTCCGGGCGTTACGTTTGATGATGTCGCCGCCTTATTGCCAAGTGTTGTTGGCACAGAACCGGAAATACGCCGCCAGATCGAGCGAGAAGCCCTGTACGCCAACTATATTGCTCGTCAACAGAGAGATGTTGACGCGATGAAGCGAGATGAGTCGCATAGAATTCCTAACGATTTCGACTACTTTCTACTGGATGGGTTGTCGACGGAGATGAAGCAAAAACTGTCCAAGGCGCGTCCAGAAAATATAGCGCAGGCAAGTAGGGTCGAAGGGGTGACTCCCGCTGCTCTAACCCTTGTTCTTGCGAAACTTAAGCGATCTCAGAAAGCTTTAAAGGCATGATGGAAAGCTTCGGTAAGGAGCTGCGCGACCTGAATGTTTCACGTGAAACATTTAACCGACTTTCTATTTACGCCAACTTGATAACCCGCTGGAACGCAAAAATAAATCTAGTTTCGCGAAAGAGTTTAAGCGAACTATGGTTCCGACATATACTGGATTCCGCACAGCTTTTCAGGTGTGTGCCAACCGCTAATCATTGGGTAGATCTTGGAAGCGGCGGGGGGTTTCCGGGAATGGTATGCGCCATAATGGCGATTGAAGAAGCGCCGGCAACAAGGTTTTCGCTAGTAGAGAGCGACCAGCGAAAATCGGCGTTTTTGAGAACCGTGGCTAGGGAGTGCAAGGTAAACTGCACGGTTATTTCGAAGCGAATTGAAGAAATTGATCCACTTGACGCCGACGTCCTTTCAGCACGGGCTTTGGCCAATCTGACAACTCTGATTTCTTTTTGTGAAAGACATTTGACCGACACTGGCTTAGCACTGTTCCTTAAGGGCGAAAGTTGGGAAAAAGAGCTGGCGGAAGCGCGAGAAGAATGGAACTTTCAAGTTGAGCCAATTACAAGCTTAACCGAGCGCAAGGCCGTTATCCTTAAGATAAAAGGAGTGACTCGTGGTTGATCTTTCTCGTCCAAACGGACCCCGGATAATTGCAGTTGCCAACCAAAAGGGGGGCGTGGGGAAGACGACGACAGCAATTAACCTTGCCGCGGGCTTAGCAGAAGCAGGATGTAAAGTACTGGTGGTAGACCTGGATCCGCAAGGAAACGCGTCTACTGGCCTGGGGGTCGAGGATCGAGATTGGACAACTTATGATCTGATTTTGGATGATGCTCCACTTGAGGCTGTTGTTCAGGAGACGGAAATCGAGAACTTACTTATCGTGCCGGCTACAGTAGACCTCAGTTCGGCGGATATCGAATTAATTTCAAATGAAAAGCGTAGTTACTTGTTACACGACGCCCTCAGGCAAACATCTATAGATTCATTTGAATTGGACTTTGTATTAATAGATTGCCCCCCATCGCTGAACTTATTGACAGTAAACGCGATGGTGGCTGCACATTCTGTTTTAGTTCCATTGCAAAGTGAGTTCTTTGCACTTGAGGGATTATCGCAATTAATGCTCACGATCCGAGAAGTTCGCCAAACAGCCAACCCAGCCCTGAGAATCGAAGGCGTTGTGTTAACAATGTTTGATAACCGCAACAACTTGTCCCGTCAGGTCGAAAAGGACGCACGTGACAACCTCGGAGAGATGGTATTTAAAACCAAGATACCAAGAAACGTGCGGGTCAGCGAGGCACCGTCTTATGCGTTGCCAGTGTTGCAGTATGACTCGGGTTCATTGGGGGCGATGGCTTATCGGCATCTAGCTCGGGAAATAATGCACAAAAACAAAAAGGTAGCTGCCTAAGTGGTTATCAGGAGGGTGAAATGAGCGTTAAGAAAAGCAAATCTCGCGGATTGGGACGGGGACTTTCAGCTTTAATGGCGGACGTGACGCCAGAAAGTGAAGGCCGTGCTTCTTCAGAGCCGCGGCGACCGGACCAAAAGGTTCCGATAGAAAAGCTTCGTGCCAACCCGAACCAACCCCGCCGCACATTTTCACAGGACCAACTGGATGACCTTGCTGCCTCAGTCAAAGAAAAAGGAATTATTCAGCCACTGATCGTGCGAAGTGTTTCGTTTGATGAGTATGAAATTGTTGCTGGCGAACGTCGATGGCGTGCTGCTCAGATGGCGCAACTTCATGAAATTCCTGTAATTATTCGGGATCTGGATGATACCGAAGTTCTCGAGATTGCGATCATCGAGAACATTCAGCGTGCGGATTTGAATGCTGTCGAAGAGGCGGCAGGTTACAAACAGCTGATGGACAAGTTCGGCCACACTCAGGAAAAACTTTCTCAGGCTTTGGGAAAAAGTCGCAGTCATATCGCCAATCTGATGCGCTTGCTGACATTGCCGATTGATGTTCAAACACTTGTCGTTGAAGGCAAGCTGTCCGCAGGTCATGCGCGCGCACTTATCACCGCAAATAACGCATCGGAATTGGCAAAAGAGGTTGTCCGCAAGGGCCTATCTGTTCGTGAGACCGAAGCAATGGTTCAAAAACAGAGCCATATTGATGAAGAAAAGCAGACAAAAGCAAAAAGGAACCGCCCTGAAAAGGACGCAGACACACGAGCGCTTGAAAAGGACCTGTCCGCAATTTTGGCGATGAAAGTATCAATCAACCACAAGCCTGGGAGCGAAACGGGGCAAGTCGTGCTGAACTATGAAAATCTGGATCAATTGGACGATCTGTGCGCCAAGCTTAGCCGTTAGGTCTTGTCCAGATAAAGATCATCACGCCCCCCAGCGTTAGCGCTTGTATAATCAAGAAATGGGGCGGTACGGAAAACAAAACAGATAGTCCAAATACGGCGATAACTGAGATAGTGGCGGCCTTTTTCGCCCCCGGACGGATGGAGCCGGAGGTTTGCCAGTCCAGTATCATTGGTCCAAAAGTTCGATGAGTTATGAGCCAATTGTGAAGGCGTGACGAAGAGCGAGCAAAAAAGAAGGCCGCCAGCAAAAGAAAAGGTACTGTTGGTAACAGCGGCAATACAATCCCGATTATTGCAATTGCAACGCAGATCAATCCCAGCCCTGCCCAAAGAAACTGCATATACTACTCCAGCAGTGATCTTATGACTGCGTTCAATACAGCGCGTCCTTTGTCAGTTGCAGAAAGTTGGTTGCCCCTGACGTTCACCATACCATAGCCGATGAGTTCCTCAATTTTGCTTTCGTTCAACGGAACCGCGGAAAGGGCATTAAACCGTTCTATATCTAGACCATCTGTCAGTCTTATACACATCATGAGGTATTCAATGGCTTGATCCTGTTTTGCTAAAACAAAACGTTTCTTTTCGCCTGTTCCTTTGGAAACGGCATTGAGCCAAGCATTTGGCGACAAGTAAGTTTCAGTGGCGAATTTATGCCCGCCCAATGTAAGTCGCCCATGAGCACCAGGGCCTACGCCGACGTAGTCACCGTAACGCCAATAGATCAGATTGTGTCGTGACTCAGCGCCGGGGCGAGCATGATTTGATACCTCGTAAGCTGGCAGCCCGTTTGCCTCGCAAATCTCCTGCGTCGCAGTGTACATGTCGGCAGAGCTGTCTTCTTCTGGCAGGCCGCGTAATTTACCCAGAGCGTAGCGATCGCCAAAGGCGGTACCGTCTTCGATTGTCAGTTGATAAAGCGATAAATGATCAACTGCCATAGACAATGCCTCGGACAGCTCTGCGCGCCATTCACCCACGGATTGGTGTTGCCTGGCATAAATCAGGTCAAAGCTGACCCTGTTAAAGCAATCGCGGGCAACGTCAAAGGCTGCGCGTGCCTCGGCCACTGTATGATTCCGGCCCAATCGACGCAGATCGTTATCATTCAGCGCTTGGATACCCATCGAGATGCGATTGACACCAGCATCGCGGTAGGCGCCAAAACGTCCGGCCTCGACCGAACTGGGATTTGCTTCAAGGGTTATCTCCATGTCATTAGCTGGCCGCCAGAGCGCGCGCGCCGTATCAATGATCGCCGCAACAGACTCCGGGTCCATTAGTGAAGGTGTGCCGCCTCCAAAGAATATCGTATTAAGAATCCGATCTGAAGTTTGATGTGCCGAACGCTTCAATTCACTCAGATAAGCCGCAAGCCATTGTTTTTGATTAATATTTCTGGACACATGGCTATTGAAATCGCAATATGGGCATTTGGCCTCACAAAAAGGCCAATGAACATAGAGGCCAAAGCCTCCATTCAGCCAATCATCCGCCAAAGCAGCCATTCACAAACATCTGAACAGCGCGTCCACGGTGGCTGATCTTATTCTTTTCCCAACGATCCATTTCAGCATAAGTGACGTCGTAGCCTGATGGGACAAACATCGGATCATATCCGAAGCCGTCTTTGCCTCGGATGGGCCAAACCAAATGGCCTGGGGCGACACCCTCGAAAACTTCGTCATGCCCATCGGGCCAAGCCAAAACCAAAGTGCAGCGAAACTGCGCTGTGCGGGGAAAGGGGGCCTTTTTTTTCTCTAACTCATGATGTGCTCGGGTCATTGCTGCCAGGAAATCGCGGCCCTGATCAGTTTCAGCCCAATCCGCCGTGTACACTCCTGGCGCCCCATTCAGGGCGTCGATTGTAATCCCAGAGTCATCCGAAAGCGCGGGTAGACCTATGGCTTTGGCTGCAGCATGAGCTTTGATCCGGGCATTGCCGACAAAGGTATCTTCGGTTTCTTCTGGTTCGGGCAAGCCCAAGTCACCGGCACCCACAACCGCCACCCCAAAGGGCCTCAGGAGATGCGCCATCTCCTCAAGCTTGCCTGTATTGTGCGTTGCAACAAGCAGTCTGTCGCCTGTGAACTTGCGCGTCATGCGGTGGCGGCCTTTTGAGCAGCAACCAATTCACCGACTCCCTTTTCAGCCAGATTCATCAAGTTGTTCATTTGATCACGACTAAAGACCGAACCCTCCGCACTCATCTGAACTTCGATCAGCTTCCCAGAGCCCGCCATAATAAAATTGCCGTCGACGCCGGCTTCGCTGTCTTCCGGGTAATCCAGATCCAAAACAGGTTGACCGGCATATATACCACAGGAAACAGCCGCCACAGGGTCGACAAGTGGGTCCGAAATCACGTCCCCCGATTTAAGAAGCTTATTAACCGCCAGTCGCAGAGCGACCCAGCCGCCAGTAATTGACGCGCAGCGAGTTCCTCCGTCAGCTTGAATGACGTCACAGTCTACAGTGATCTGGCGTTCTCCAAGAGCTACACGGTCCACGCCAGCACGTAATGCGCGACCAATTAGGCGTTGAATTTCAACCGTACGGCCGCCTTGTTTGCCGCTGGCTGCCTCACGCCTCATTCGAGTGTTTGTTGCGCGCGGAAGCATGCCGTATTCCGCAGTGACCCAACCCAGACCAGAACCTTTGATAAAAGGCGGCACACGATCTTCAATTGTTGCTGTACACAGCACATGGGTGTCGCCAACCTTGATCAGGCACGATCCTTCGGCATGTTTGGTAAATTCCGTTTCAATTGAAACGGCGCGCATTTCACTTAAATCTCTTCCTGAAGGTCGCATGGGATTTCCTTTGTTTTCTGGATTGGGGATAACGCTCAGCGGCGCTACGATGCAACCCCGATTGACCTTTCCGATGTCTGCTATTTAATGACGCTCCAGCAGAGGATTCTTGATGAGTGAAGCCAGTAAAATACTGGATGAAATGAACGACCGGTCACGTGAAGTGTTCCGTTTGATCGTCGAGAGCTATCTGGACAGCGGTGAACCGGTTGGCAGCCGTACCTTGACCAGAACGCTTTCAGAAAAAGTTAGCGCAGCTACCGTTCGAAACGTTATGCAAGACCTTGAATTTTTGGGTCTTCTCGATAGCCCGCATATCAGTGCGGGTCGCATACCTACGCAGATGGGTTTGCGAATGTTTGTAGATGGCTTGTTGGAAGTGGGCGACCTTGGTGCAGACGATCAACAGAAATTGGATGAGACTTTAGGCTCTAATGCAGGCGATGTTGGCGATATGCTTGATCGCGTCGGATCAGCATTGTCGCACGTGACCCACGGAGCATCCTTGGTTCTGACGCCTAAGCACGAATCCGAGATTAAGCACATAGAGTTTGTTTCGCTTGCGCACGATAGGGCTTTGGTGGTTCTGGTTTTTGCTGATGGACATGTTGAAAACCGACTTTTTACACCGCCTCCCGGGCAAACGCCCAGCTCAATGCGTGAAGCTGCGAATTTTTTGAACGCTTTGATCGAGGGGCGAACGCTCAGCGAAGTTCGGCAGCAAATGCAAACCCAAATTGCCAGCCGAAGACAAGAGATCGACTTGCTGGCACGTGAAATGGTCGAAAGCGGCATGGCGGCTTGGGACGGTGATGGAGCAGATTCGGCAAGACTTATAGTGCGCGGGAGAGCGAATCTGCTTGGCGAAACAGGTCAACAAGAGGAACTTGACCGGATTCGAACCCTGTTTGATGATCTTGAACGCAAGCGTGACATAGCTGAATTTCTCGAATTAACCGAAACGGGCGAAGGCGTTCGCATTTTTATTGGCTCTGAGAACAAACTTTTCTCACTTTCGGGTTCCTCTTTGGTGGTGTCTCCATATATGAACGCTGATCGAAAGATTATCGGTGCGGTTGGGGTCATTGGACCAACACGCCTTAACTATGGGCGAATCGTTCCGATTGTGGACTATACAGCGCAACTGGTCGGCAAGCTGATATCCGATCGGAGCTAGAGGGTAAGAGATGGCAGAACCCAAGAACGAAGAATTTCTGGATGACATCGCAACCGCCGAGGCGGAAGAAATGGCAGATGAGTTTGTGGAAATCAGCGAAGAAGCGTTGGAGCTGGATGAGCTGCGCGCCGAGCGGGACGATTTCAAAGATAAGTTCATGCGAGCGCTGGCTGATGCGGAGAATGCTCGCAAGAGAGGCGACAAAGCGCGCCGCGAAGCCGAGCAATACGGTGGCTCGAAACTGGCAAGAGATATGCTGCCTGTTTATGACAATCTAAAGCGGGCATTGGAGGCTGCGACTGATGAGCAGAAAGAGGTTGCCGCCGGTTTGATCGAAGGTGTCGAATTGACGATGCGAGCGCTGACAGACGTATTCCACAAACATGGCATCGAAGTGATTGCGCCCCAAGTTGGCGATCGATTTGATCCAAACGTGCATGAAGCCATGTTCGAGGCACCGGTTCCCGGCACCAAAGCCGGCGACATTATTCAAGTTTCAGCAGAGGGTTTTATGCTGCACGACAGACTGTTGCGTCCGGCGCAGGTCGGTGTTTCGTCAACCCCTGCCAACTAAATGCACGTATAGACGCGAACAGTTTCTGAAGGTGTGAGAGGCGGTCAAGAATTGGCCGCCTCTTTGAGCTTATATAACAAATCAAGAGCTTCACGAGGCGTCAACTCGTCCGGCAAAACCTCGTTTAACATGTCCTCTACTTGCGATGCCCTTGGCGAAGGCGGTGGCGGAGATGGTGTGGCCGAGAAAAGCGGCAGGTCGTCTATCAGCGTCTTTTGCTTGCCGCCTTCACGCTCCGTTTTCTCCAATTGGTCCAACACAATGCGGGCACGCTCAACGACAGCCGGAGGAAGACCCGCAAGCTGGGCGACCTGAACACCATATGAACGATCGGCCGCGCCCTTGTGCACCTCATGTAAAAATATCACCTCGCCCTCCCACTCTTTCACTGCGACAGTAGCGTTTTCGACTCCGTCTAAGGATCCAGCCAGCGCCGTAAGTTCATGATAGTGAGTGGCAAACAGAGCCCGGCACTGATTGGCGGCATGCAAATGCTCTAATGTCGCCCAGGCAATTGACAAGCCATCATAGGTAGCGGTGCCCCGGCCAATCTCGTCGAGGATCACCAGCGCGCGGTTGTCTGCCTGGTTTAAGATAGCGGCTGTTTCGACCATCTCGACCATAAATGTAGATCGGCCGCGAGCAAGATCATCGGACGCACCAACGCGGCTAAACAGTTGGCTCACAAGGCCGATATGCGTTTTTTCTGCAGGAACATAACTGCCCATTTGCGCTAACAGAGCGATAAGGGCGTTCTGCCGTAAAAAAGTGGACTTACCTGCCATATTTGGGCCGGTCAGCAACCAAATCGCCGCGCCCGCATCTGCATTAAGCTCGCAATCATTCGCCACAAACGGATCACCGTTTTGCTGACGCAAAGCATTCTCGACAACCGGGTGTCGACCACTAATCACTTCGAATGCGCGGGAGTTGTCGATGTGTGGGCGGCACCAGTTCTCGCCGCGCGCAAGATCGCCCAGCGCGGTAGTCAGGTCCAGTTCAGACAGGCCCCTCGCAGCTTGGTTTAAAAGCACGGCCTGATCGAGGACAGCGCCAGAAAGCCTTGAGTAGAGCCGCTTTTCGATCTCTAACGCATGGTTGCCGGCATTCAGTATCCGCGTTTCAATTTCTGACAGTTCTACTGTAGTGAACCTTACCTGGTTGGCTGTGGTCTGGCGATGGATGTAGGTTTCACTCAAAGGCGGGCTTAACATTTTCTCGGCATGGGTGGCCGTGGTTTCGATGAAATAGCCCAGTACGTTGTTGTGCTTGATCTTAAGCGAAGAGATTCCGGTGTGGCTGGAATATTTTTGTTGGAACCCCGCAATTACAGAGCGGCCTTCGTCGCGTAGTTTTCTGGCTTCATCTAGTTCGCCGTCAAACCCCGGCGCAATGAAGCCGCCATCACGCGCCAGCAAAGGCGGTTCTGCGGTTATAGCTTCGTCCAGAAGGGATAGAAGATCATCAAATCCCAGTAAGTTCTGCAGTGCCGTCGTTAACCGGACAGGTAGGTCCCGTCCGGTGCAAATTTCGGCGATTGCCGAAGCTTGTGTCAGAGCGTTTCGTATTGCCGCCAAGTCCCGTGGGCCACCGCGATCTAGCGACAGGCGGGAAAGAGCGCGGTCCAGGTCCGGGGTCTTCCGCAACGCATCACGGAGGTCGGAGGCCAACGGCCCTTCTTCGACAGCAAAGTTTACTGCATCCAGGCGGTCTTGGATCACATTCAGATTGCGCGATGGGCTGGACAGGCGCTGCTCCAACAGCCTTGCGCCGCCAGGAGTAACGGTGCGATCCATCACCGACAGTAGCGAACCAGCGCGACCGCCGGACAGCGAGCGGGTCAACTCCAGATTGCGCCTGGTAGCGGCGTCAATCTGAACGACGCGGTCCTCGGACTCTTTTAGCGGTGTCTGCAGCAAAGGGAGTTTGCCCTTCTGAGTGATCTCAAGGTAATCAACCAAAGCACCCATGGCCGAGACTTCAGCGCGGCTGAAGCTGCCAAATGCGTCCAGTGCGTTTACTTGAAACAACGCGCAAACACGCTTTTCAGCGGCAGTACTATCAAAACTGGCGCGCCCGATGGGAGTCATGGAAATTCCCATATCCCGAGCCAAGTCCCGCAATCTCTGCTCGATTCCATCGGCAACGATCAGCTCCGATGGTGCCAAACGCGCCAACTCGGGATTCAGGTGCACTGTCGCCAGTGGCATTACGTGAAACGCGCCAGTTGAAATATCTGCCCATGCCAGCGCAGCTTCGTCTCGAACCTCAGAGTAGGCGGTCAAAAAGTTGTTCCGTCGCGCCTCTAACAGCGCATCTTCAGTCAGAGTTCCCGGGGTAACAAGACGGACTACATCTCGCTTTACGACTGATTTAGAGCCTCTTTTCTTTGCCTCGGCCGGGCTTTCCATCTGTTCACAGACCGCCACTCGGAATCCTTTGCGGATCAATGTCAGTAAATACCCTTCTGCCGAATGAACTGGCACGCCACACATCGGAATGTCTTCACCATTGTGTTTTCCACGTTTGGTCAGCGCGATGTCCAATGCTTCAGCGGCATTCACGGCGTCTTCAAAAAACATCTCATAAAAATCCCCCATGCGATAAAAAAGCAAAGCGTCGGCATGGTTCTCTTTGATTTCGAGATATTGCGCCATCATCGGCGTGACTGTGGACAAGGCTTACCTCTTATGGCGTCTTCCGCGGGCGACCTTACAAATCCCCTCACTGGTGTGAAAGATGAAATGTATTCGAGATTGAGGCGCGTCCCAGCCTGCGCTATGAGGCGAAGGCCTTGAAGCTGTAAAGAAATGACCCGTTTGATGCCAAAAGCAAAGATTACCCAAGAAGAGGCGCTGGCCTTTCACCTGGAGCCAACCCCCGGCAAGTGGGAGGTTCAAGCCACAATTCCGATGACCACACAGCGAGACCTGTCGCTTGCGTACAGTCCCGGCGTGGCGGTACCGTGTGAGGCCATCGCTGATACCCCGGAAACGGCTTATGACTATACAAACAAGGGCAATCTGGTTGCTGTGATCTCGAATGGCACTGCGGTTCTGGGTCTTGGTAATATTGGCGCCCTTGCCTCAAAGCCGGTGATGGAGGGTAAATCTGTTCTATTCAAGCGGTTCGCAGACGTAAACTCGATCGACATAGAACTTGATACTGAAGACCCCGATGAATTCTGCCGCGCTGTACGTTCGATGGGGCCGACGTTTGGCGGCATCAACCTCGAAGATATCAAGGCGCCTGAATGTTTCATCATTGAACAGCGCCTGAAAGAAGAGATGGACATCCCGGTCTTTCACGATGATCAGCACGGAACGGCCGTGATTTGCGCGGCTGGTCTGATCAACGCTCTTCACATCTCGGGAAAGAAGATCGAGGATGTTAAGATCGTACTGAACGGGGCAGGTGCTGCCGGAATCGCCTGTATTGAGCTCCTTAAAGCGATGGGAGCAAGCCACGAAAACTGTATTGTCTGCGACACCAAGGGCGTAATCTATCAAGGCCGCACCGAAGGTATGAACCAGTGGAAGTCAGCCCACGCGGTTTCGACGGATCTTCGTACGCTGGAGGAGGCAATGAAGGGTGCTGACGTATTTCTGGGCGTTTCCGTCAAAGGGGCGGTAACCCAGGAAATGGTCCTGAGTATGGCCGACAACCCCGTGATTTTTGCCATGGCGAACCCAGATCCTGAGATCACTCCGGAAGAGGCGCATGAGGTCCGCGTTGACGCCATCGTCGCAACAGGTCGCAGCGACTATCCTAATCAGGTCAATAACGTACTGGGCTTTCCATACTTGTTTCGCGGCGCTTTGGACATTCATGCGCGTGCTATCAATGACGAAATGAAAATCGCCTGCGCTCATGCTTTGGCGCGTCTTGCGCGAGAAGATGTGCCGGACGAAGTTGCGATGGCCTATGGCAAGTCGCTGACCTTTGGACGGGATTATATCATTCCAACGCCTTTTGATCCCCGGCTGATTCACCGTATCCCATCGGCCGTGGCCCGCGCAGGTATGGACACCGGTGCAGCCCGGCGACCGATAATTGATATGGAAGCCTACGAACTGAGCCTCAAGTCACGCATGGACCCAACAGCTAGTATTCTTAGGGGGTTGAATGCCCGCGCCCGCGCTGCCCAAAGCAGAATGATTTTTGCCGAAGGCGACGATCCACGCGTATTGCGCGCAGCCGTAATGTATCAGCGTTCCGGTTTTGGAAAGGCCTTGGTTGTCGGCCGTCCGGACGACGTTAAGCTAAAACTGGAAGAGGCGGGTCTGGGCGATGCCGTGCGAGAGTTGGAAGTGGTGAACGCCGCCAACACTACGCATTTGGATGCCTACAAGGAGTTCTTGTATGAAAGGCTTCAACGCAAGGGTTTTGACCGTAAGGATATTCACCGACTGGCAGCGCGCGATCGCCATGTGTTCTCGTCACTGATGCTGGCACATGGGCACGGGGACGGGCTAGTAACCGGTGCAACACGTAAATCGGCACACGTACTGGATCGGATCAATCATGTCTTCGATGCGGATGCCGCGAGAGGCGCCGCAGGCGTGACAGCTCTGTTGCACAAGGGGCGCATCGTCCTGATCGGCGACACTCTGGTTCACGAATGGCCAGATGAGAACGATTTGGCCAACATAGCAGAGCGTGCGGTCGCGGTAGCTCGGCATATGGGTCTGGAACCTCGGGTCGCATTTGTCAGTTTCTCGACCTTTGGTTATCCGGTTTCAGAACGTGCCGAAAAAATGCATGTCGCACCGACGGTTCTGGACAAACGCGGTGTCGATTTTGAATACGAAGGTGAGATGACGGTCGATGTGGCGCTGAATGTGGATCAGCAAGAAAGCTATCCGTTCCAACGCCTGACAGGTCCGGCAAACATCCTGATCGTACCTGCGCGCCATTCTGCGTCTATTTCGACAAAGTTGATGCAGGAAATGGGTGGCGCAACAGTAATTGGCCCCATTCTTTCTGGTATCGACAAGCCAATTCAGATTTGTTCGACAGTCTCAACTGCGAATGACATTTTGAATATGGCCATTCTGGCCTCCTGCGATATCGGATAAGATATGACCATCTGGAATCTTGGCTCGATCAACGCAGACATGGTTTATTCCGTGCCGCACTTGCCCCGGCCCGGGGAAACTTTGGCGGCGCAAGGGCTTGACCGTTTTCTTGGCGGTAAGGGGGCAAACATGTCCGTCGCAGCCGCCAGAGCGGGATCGCGGGTTTCGCATATCGGGGCAGTTGGCCCTGATGGGCGCTGGGCACAGGAAAGACTGACAGAATACGGCGTGGATACACGCAATATTGCTCAAGTGGATAGCCCTACGGGCCATGCCATAATCGCGGTGGATGACCATGGAGAGAACAGCATAATCCTGTTTCAGGGTGCCAACCATGCGATTTCCGAAGACCTGTTGGCAGGAGCGTTGTCCTCGGCGCATCCTGGTGATCTGCTGGTGATGCAGAACGAAACCAACGCGCAGATAATTGCCGGTAAAATGGCGCACGAAATGGGCCTCACCGTATGTTACGCGGCGGCACCATTTCAGTCAGACGCGGTTCTGGCCGTCCTGCCATACTTGGATTTTCTGATCTTGAACGAGGTTGAGGCTGAACAGTTGAAACAGTCCACCGGCAACTCGCCGTCAGAGTTGCCGGTGGAGCATGTGATCGTTACACTCGGGGCAATGGGCGCGCGGTATTTTCACCATGATTCCGAGCCTGTTGATTTTGAAGCGCACTCAGTTGAACCAGTCGATACGACCGGGGCGGGGGACACGTTCACAGGTTATGTGCTGTCAGGCATGGACCGCGGTATGCCAATGGCACAGGCGATAGTACTAGCAAATCGCGCTGCGGCCCTTATGGTGACTCGGCACGGTACAGCAGATGTGATTCCAGATCTGAAAGAAGTGCGCGAAGCGAGATTCGGTTAAGATCCGGCAAAGGGTGCCTTACCGCCCCAAAGCTGTTTGACCCGAGCGTCGCGCCCGCAAGCTTTGCGATAGGCTTTGTAGGCATTCTTTTGGCGTTTAGGACCAAACCGCGTAAGTACAAGCTTGTCTCCTTTATAGTAGTCCTGATGATATGCCTCAGCCGGGTAAAAGGCTGAATGGTTCAGGATAGGCGTGACAACCGTCTGTCCCAGTACGCGCTGGGCATCAGCCTTAGCGGCCTCGGCAATCGCTTTTTCCCCTGAATTAGAGACAAAGATTGCAGTGCGATAGCTTTCGCCTCTGTCGCAAAACTGACCACCGGGGTCTGTTGGATCGACGGAACGGAAGAACATTTCTAATAGCTTCGCGCGCGAAACCTGACTTGGATCAAATGTAATCTGGACGGCCTCATAGTGACCCGTTCCGCCCTTTGTTACCTGATCATAGGTCGGGTTGGCTGTTGAACCACCAGTATAACCAGATACGGCACCAATTACGCCCGACACGGATTCGAAATCAGATTCCACGCACCAGAAACACCCACCTGCAACTGTCAGTGTTTCAGTTCCCGCGGCCGGCGCGGGGAGGGCGCGTAATATCGCTGCCAGAGTAATCAAAAAAAACAACAAGGCAGGCTTAATGCAGTTGGTGCGAACATTCCGGTCCATGACAAGTCTCCTTCAATCACAAGGCTGCCTTCGGACTCTGCCCGTTTCAATCCGCTGTCATCGTTTGTCACGGGTTGGTGACAGGATTTTATCGCTCTAACGGTTGTGTGTTAGGGCATCCAGGTGTTCGATCCGCTCTTTAAGCCCGGGATGGGTGCTGAACCAGTTGCCGTGCTGATCCTCATGATGCGACACCATTAAGTCGAAGAATTCACTCAGTCCTTTGGGGTCAAAACCTGCGCGTTCTGCCAACCTGACACCAAACTGGTCTGCCGCAAGCTCGTGTTGACGTGAGTAAGAAAGTGACAGTATCAGGATGCCTTCCAGTAAAACGTCCTCAAGGATTGGTCCGGTGTCTCCCGCCAATAAGCTGATTAAGACGAAGCCGCCAGCTGAGCGATAAAATTGGCGCAACCCATGCCGCTCGGCCACGTGCCCGACTTCGTGCCCGATGACACCGGCGACTGCGTCTGGTGAGGCGATATTGATGAGATCATCGGTAATAACGATTGTACCGTTTGGCAGCGCCATCGCGTTCGGGCCCATTCCGGGCATGTTTCGAAATTCAAGCTTGTAGTCATGTGCACCTGCTTGCGATCCCAGAGCAGAAATAATCAAATCGAAGCTGATTTGAACTTCTTCCTTCTTCTTGTCCGTCAGTCTACTTGGTTCCGCAGCGATCGCGTCAATTGTCTGCATGATGGTTTTGTCGATTGACGCAATCAGGGTCGGAGGAGTCATCCAAACCGCCAGTGAAACGAGGATGGGCAGCCCGTATTTCCAAACACCCCAAGTTCCGACGAGGCAGGCCAGCAGAACGATCATCAGGCGTGGGTGAAGTCGCTCGTACCGGTGCAGAAGCGATCCACGACTGTCACCAACTAAGTGCTCCAGCGCATCGTGATGGTTTGTCAGAAACAAGGTGCCGTCTGGAAAAACAACGCGACGCTCTGCTCTGCCAACGCGGGTTCCTAGCTGCAGTTTAAGGGGATCACATTGCACAATAACCCGTTCGTCTTCATCGATCAGCCAGGCCGAATTGGTGCCGATAGATAAGCGGGCCGCCATCTCTCGTGAACTGAGGGGCGGATAGGCGCGCCCGGTGACGGATGTACCAATGTTTTGGGCGTCATGTACCATGCGTTTAGACCGCGAATCCGATATCGAATCCTTCGATATCACCGTAGGCGTCGCCAATTGCACTAACGTTTGCGGTAATTTCGCCAACGAATTCATCCAGCGGCCCGCCTGGGACAAATGTGGTGTGGCTGGCCAAGTACGACGCGCGGCGGACATGCGCCCACGGCAGCATCAGACCCAGCGACAGCACCACGACGACAAAGTTTGACATGTCAATCCAAAGCAAACTTAGAGCAGAAATATCCGAATAGAACCGGTGGTTTTCACCAAGAATAGTGTAATTGTAGACTGTGTTGCGCAACATGGCTTGGTAGATGGCCACGGCGGGAATGATGCCAAAAGGCACAATTCCGATAGTCAAAATGGTTATGATTTGGAACGTGCCGCCGACAAAAAACGGCAGTTGCGTGTCAGCAGCGACGCTGTCCATTTGGGCGGCAATTATTGTCAGTGCGGCGACGAAAATTTGGAGAATGACTATCAAGGTTATAACGGTTGCCAATACCCAGGCAAAAGCTGCCAGCATCGCCGTATAGAACGGTTTTATCGGGCTATCAAAATATAGTGGTGTTTGCCCGAATTTGTGCCCATTCACGTGAAACCGTTGAACCGATCGTGCCACAAAGGGCCACGTTGTAAACCACGTCAATATGGCGATGATCGGGTAAAGGTAGTAATTCAAAGCGGCGGATCCGGTTGTACCATTAAAGGCGAACCGAACGTTGGACCAGCTGGTCATATGGGCATTGAAGCGTAATGACTTGACCAACAAGTATGGGATCAACATCAAAAGCGTCAGCGACAAAACTATGTTCAAAAACGGAATAATTGACAGCAGAGCAGAGGCGATAACTAAAACAAGAATTATCAGCCTTGCTATCAAAATCTGCTTTCCAGTGGCGTGATAATCAAAGTTGCGCCCTGCGACATAGGTATTCTGGTAAAAGTACTTTTTGGTTCGAACCTTGGCCCAAGCGCTGTAGATGCCCAAAGTCAGAATTGACAAAAGCAGGTTAACAATCCAAATCCCAAAAAATTCTTTCGCTGTTCCCCGAAATTCGAAATCAGCAGAAAGGTTATATTCCCCGTCCGTGTGCATAAGATCCTCAATCATGCTGCCAAAAAGAAAGGGCCAACCCGCGGCGGAGTCGGCCCCTTTTTGAAATAAATCAAACGGACATTTGTTAGGCAAAGTTGTGTTCAGTAACAGAAAATCAACTTTTGCGTGTTATTATTTTAGACGCTTATCCCGCGCAGCAAGCAACTTGAGGCGCAGTGCGTTCAATTGAATGAACCCTGCAGCATCTTTTTGATCATAGGCCCCAGCATCTTCCTCAAACGTCACGTGCGCCTCGGAATACAAAGAGTGGTCTGACCAGCGACCCACGGTCGAGGCCAATCCCTTGTAAAGCTTAACGCGAACGGTCCCAGTGACATGCTCTTGGGACTTGTCTATCGCAGCCTGCAACATCTCGCGTTCTGGGCTGTACCAAAAACCATTATAGATCAGTTCGGCATATTGCGGCATCAGCTGATCTTTCAGATGCATCGCCCCTCGGTCCATGGTTATCGACTCGATGCCACGGTGCGCTTCCAGCAGGACAGTACCGCCCGGGGTTTCGTAGATACCGCGTGATTTCATACCTACAAAACGTCCTTCGACCAGATCTAAACGACCAATCCCATGCTTACCGCCATATTCATTCAGCTTTGTCAGGATCGTTGCGGGGCTCATCGCTTCGCCGTTGATACTTACGGCATCGCCTTTTTCAAAGCCGATCTCGATGTATTCTGGCTCGTTTGGGGCATCCTCGGGGTGGACGGTGCGCTGGTATACATAGTCTGGGGCCATATCGGCAGGGTCTTCCAGAACTTTACCCTCGGAAGACGTATGTAACAGGTTAGCGTCGACTGAAAACGGTGCTTCACCGCGTTTGTCCTTGGCAATAGGTATCTGATTGGCTTCAGCGAATTCCAGCAATTTTGTACGGCTTGTAAGGTCCCACTCCCGCCATGGAGCGATAACTTTGATGTCTGGGTTCAGCGCATAGGCAGCCAGCTCAAATCGGACCTGATCATTGCCTTTACCAGTCGCGCCATGGGCAACAGCATCCGCACCGGTCGCCTCCGCAATTTCTACAAGGCGTTTTGAGATCAGCGGCCGGGCGATCGAGGTGCCCAAAAGGTAAAGGCCTTCGTATTGCGCGTTGGCGCGGAACATCGGGAAGACAAAATCGCGAACGAACTCTTCGCGAATGTCCTCGATATAGATATTTTCAGGTTTGATACCCAGCAGCTCGGCCTTTTTGCGGGCAGGCTCTAGTTCCTCGCCCTGACCCAGATCAGCAGTGAAGGTCACAACCTCACAGCCATACTCGGTCTGCAGCCATTTCAGGATGATCGAGGTATCGAGGCCACCGGAATAGGCCAGAACAACTTTCTTGGGCGCGGACATCTGACTTCCCTTTATGCGTAGAACGATTGGCCCCTAGCGGGTTTTGAACGTGGGGGCAAGTTGCGTGGATTGACGCACTACAGGATTTGAAATGTTGGATGGATAGATTTGCGAGCAAACCGGGCAAATTCAGGGCCGAAAAGTCACGTGTCAAAGGAACTTGTAAGAGAAGATGCCAAGCAATTCAGTCCAGCTGGAGTCTTAACCTGTCGGCTCAGAAAGAACTATTAGGGCCGATCTAAAGGCGATAATTTGTCAGATTTTAAAAAGCCGGTACCCAGGAATCTGGGTCGGTATAGTGCCGTCTTGGTTATGTTCAATGCGAATTCTTGTATTTCGGCAAGCTGAGGCTGTCCAAGTCGTCGAAATGAGCAGGTCCCACCGAGCATCCGTACACATATGTATTCCTTGCCCTTTCTACAGTGATACGGCAGTGAACCGGTTATGAGTGATTTTTTGACCCGCGCCCGAGCTGCTGAACAGGCGATGCGATCTGTTTTCCCCGCTACCCCACTGCAGAGGAACGCGCACCTGTCAGACCGTTATGGTGCAGAAATCTGGTTGAAACGCGAGGACCTAAGCCCGGTGCGGTCCTACAAGATTCGCGGTGCGTACAACGCGATGCGCAAGCGGCCGGAACAGGACCTTTTCGTTTGCGCAAGCGCAGGGAACCACGCGCAAGGCGTGGCTTATATGTGCAAACACTTAGGTTTGAGAGGCGTAATTTTCATGCCCGTCACAACACCGCAGCAAAAAATCCAGAAGACCCGGATTTTTGGCGGCGATAACGTCGAAATTCATCTGATTGGAGACTACTTTGATGACACGTTGGCCGCCGCGAAATCATGGTGCACCAAGCAAGGCGGATATTTTCTATCGCCTTTTGACGATGACGACGTGATTGAAGGCCAGGCCTCTTTGGCGGTCGAAATCGAAACCCAATTGAGTGATACGCCGGATCATATAATATTGCCGGTCGGCGGCGGTGGTATGTCCGCCGGTGTTGCGACGTGGTTTGGAGAAAGCACCCACTGCCTGTTCGTAGAACCTTCTGGTGGGGCCTGTTTGCGCGCTGCGCTCGCTGCTGGCCACCCAGTTTCGCTGGATCATATCGACACATTCGTTGATGGCGCTGCTGTAGGAAGGATTGGTGCGAAACCGTTTGAGTTACTGAAGTCGCGTCACTTATCGGATGTTCTTGTTCTTTCCGAGGATCGAATTTGCACGACAATGATCGAGATGCTGAATGTTGAAGGCATCGTTCTGGAGCCTGCGGGAGCTCTCGCAATAGAAGCGATTGGCGACGTCCAAAGTTTCGTTCGGAGCAAAACCGTGGTTTGCGTCACTTCGGGAGGAAACTTTGACTTTGAGCGTTTGCCCGAAGTCAAGGAGCGTGCGCAACGCTATCTGGGCGTCAAAAAGTACTTTATTCTTCGGCTACCGCAGCGTCCGGGTGCCCTAAAAGAATTTCTGGGCGTTTTAGGTCCCGATGATGATATCGCCCGGTTTGAATACATGAAAAAGTCTGCGCGCAATTTCGGTTCGGTTCTAATCGGGATCGAAACGCGTAAGCCTGAAAACTTCGTCCGCCTTCTAGCACATTTGGATGACGCTGGATTCACCTACACCGACATTACCGAGGACGAAACGCTGGCACAGTTCGTGATCTAAGTCAGCGCAGGTGCCTCTTTCGTTCTGTGTCAAACTCTGTTTTCGAGGCATAAAACGCCGCGACAATCTCTGCAACGTGCGCGTCCATTTCATTACCCGCGGCGGCGCGCCTTTCTCCGTCCTGGCATAATTTGGAAACCTGATCAAAGCCCAAACTCGAAGCACTACCTTTTAAAAAGTGCAAATTCTGTTCAATTTGCCCGCGTTCCGTTTCTTGTTGCAGACGTAAAATTACGCCCTGCACCTCCCGTAGAAAAATCCGTAGAATCGCCTCGAATTCATCACTGCCCACTTCGTCCCACAACTGCTTGACTCTGGGCCAATTTATCATGGCCTGCCCCCACCTTTACCTCGAGTGTCCGACGATATTCAGTTCCGGGTAAACACCCCGTTAAGGGCGGCAAGATCGGGGTTTCACCAGATATTAAGTGCCCAGCTCATAAGCTGAAGGAGAAAAAGACCAGCAGGGAAAACATGGTGCCGGGAATCAGACAATCCGAGGTCAGAGTAGAGCCGGATTTTGGCGCGATTCGGAAGGTGCTGATCGTCGACGACAGCCGCCTGCAGCGTCGAATTCTGGCGGCTTCTCTCAAGAAATGGGGATTCGAAGTACTCGAAGCTGAGAATGGCGAGCAAGCAATTGCCATCTGCAGGTTGGAGCAGCCTGATTTGGTCCTCAGCGATTGGGTAATGCCCGGTATGGGCGGACTTGAATTTTGCAAAGCTTTCCGGGAATTGGAAAGCAGGCATTATAGCTATTTCATATTGTTGACAGCCAAAAGCGAAAAACAGGAAGTTGCGCGCGGATTGGATACTGGTGCGGACGATTTCCTGATCAAGCCGCTGGAGGCTGACGAGTTGCGCGCTCGCATTGCCGCTGGGGCCCGCATACTTCTTATGCAGCGCGAACTTTCAGAGAAGAACCAGCTGATTGAAGCCGCGCTGGAAGAGTTGCGGCTGGCTCATGACGCGATCGACAAGGATTTGATGCAGGCGCGCAAAATTCAAGAATCTCTGGTGCCAGAGTTAAAGGCGTCATTTGGCGCATCCAAGGTCAGTTTGTTGCTGAAGCCATGCGGCCATATAGGTGGAGATCTTGTTGGGATGTTTTCGCCAGGAGCTAACCGGCTTGGGTTCTACAGCATCGACGTTTCAGGGCATGGTATAACCTCGGCGATGATGACAGCGCGTCTGGGGGGATATCTTTCAAGCAAACACTTCGATCAAAACGTCGCGATGGAACAGCGCTTCAATAGTTTTTACGCTTTGCTGCCACCAGAGGAGGTGGCAAAGGTATTGAACTCACGATTGATGGCTGACACAGGAATTGAAGAATATTTCACCATGGCATATGCCACTGTCGACCTGAGGAACGGGCACCTCAAGATGGTACAGGCCGGACACCCTCACCCACTTCTTTTGAGGCGTGATGGCAGCACCGAGTTTTTAGGCGACGGTGGTCTGCCGATTGGTTTGCTGCCAGACGCGCCATTTCAACAGACTGACGTCTTTCTGGAACCGGGCGACAGGTTGCTTTTGTATTCTGACGGATTTACTGAATGCCGTCTGCTGAATGGAAGTTTGTTGGACGAAACCGGGTTGCAAAGAATGGCCCTTGAATGCGCAGCAACCTTGGCAGAGGGGTCAGAGTTTTTAGATGATTTGTTCTGGCAGTTGACCCAAGCCATGTCGCCCAAGGGCGGAATGGATGATGATGTTTCGGCGGTCTTCTTTGAATACAATGGTCCCTAAAGATCACGAAGCAGCAGCGACGCAAAATGCCGATCTCCGGCGTTTCCCAATAAATGGGCAGCATCCGCAGTTCGCATCCACAAAGCCTCATGGAAGGGTTCTGTTGGAAGGCCTTTGCATCGGACCGGACGGGCGCAGTAAATCAGGCATATTTTTTCGGCCCAAAGATCGTATTCAGGCATAAAGACAAAGCGGCGAAATGCGCCGACACGGCGTGGTGCAGCGATTGACCAACCGGTTTCTTCGAACACTTCACGATGTAAAGCGGCGACTGGAGACTCGCCCGGGTCAATTCCACCGCCTGGCAGTTGCAAATCCGGATCAGGTTGCCTTTGGCAGGTCAGCAAAAGGCGATCTCCTTGCGGCAAAAGTGAATACACTCCAATCCGGCGGGTATATTTTCGGCCCCGTTCGGGGCTTTCGCCAAACCGCCTGATCATGTATGGCCCCTTTCAACCGAGTCCGTTCAACCTATATGATGGCGGTATGCCAACCCTTGGCGTGTAAGGAAACCCCATGTCTCTTGGAACGAAAATCGCGTGGGACGATACCGTCCTACCCTTTCAACTTGATGTATCAGATATGCGTGGCCGTGTGGCGCGCTTGGATGGCGTACTAGACGGTATCCTTAAGCAGCACGAGTACCCAGATACCGTCGAGGCTCTGGTAGCCGAAATGGCCTTGTTGACCGCGTTAATCGGCCAGACCGTATCTCTGCGCTGGAAACTGTCGCTTCAGGTTCAGTCCAAAGGCGCAGTGCGAATGATAGCGACTGATTATTATGCGCCTCAGGAAGAAGGGCAACCTGCCCAGATCAGAGCCTATGCCAGTTTTGACAGGGATCGCTTGACCGACAATGCGCCGTTCGATCAGGTCGGTGAAGGTTACTTTGCGATCATGATTGACCAAGGCGAAGGTACGCAGCCCTACCAAGGAATTACGCCGCTTGCTGGAGGGTCGCTGAGCACGTGTGCGGAGGCGTATTTTGCGCAGTCCGAACAATTACCGACAAGGTTTTCACTAAGCTTTGGCAAATCGACGGAGCCGAAAGTTGGAGAACATTGGCGTGCGGGTGGAATCATGTTGCAACACATGCCTAAGGCGTCACCATTTGCTGCCTCGGAGGACGGTAACGGAGAGATTCTGACCGCTTCTGACCTGGTTGACGGAGAAGAGGGAGAAAACTGGGAACGCGTCAACATCCTTTTGGATACAGTTGACGACCTGGAGCTAATCGGACCATCCGTGGCGCCCACAGATTTGTTGGTTCGGCTTTTCCACGAAGAACAGCCGCGCGTCTATGACGCGCAGGCGGTGCAGTTTGGGTGCACCTGTTCCGAGGACCGCGTCCGGCAAAGCCTTTCAATTTACTCCGCTCAGGACATTGAGAAGATGACGACGGAAGACGGCAGTGTAACGGCGGACTGCCAGTTCTGTGGTGCTCACTATGTGCTGGACCCTCGAACGGTCGGCTTTGATGCCGAAGACGCGGATGGCGTCTGATACGATCTCGATACTAAAGGCGGCTCTGAGTCGCCACGGAGCCGGGTCCAGCGATTTTGATCTGAACCCGGAAGTTAATCTGCCCGCGGGGCGCAAACTACGCCCTGCCGGGGTGCTTGTACCAGTAATGGTGACCGAAAGTGATCCGCGCCTAATTTTGACCAAAAGGTCGTCGGCACTAAAACACCACCCCGGTCAAATCGCGTTTCCGGGCGGCAAGCAGGATGAAGGTGACAAGGATGTCACTGCGACCGCGCTACGCGAAGCAAAGGAAGAAATCGGTCTACCGCTTGAATTTCCGCGTATTCTGGGACGTCTGCCGACCCATGAAACCGTTACATCCTTTTCGGTGACCCCAGTTATTGCTGTGCTTGATCGTCCGTTCGACCCTGTGCCAGAACCTGGCGAGGTAGAAGAGGTCTTCTCGGTTCCGCTTGCGCATGTCCTCGACCCCGCGAACTACGTGATCGAATCTCGTCGGTGGCGCGGCCAAAAGCGATATTACTTTACCGTACCATACGGGCCTTATTACATTTGGGGCGCCACGGCCCGCATTCTGCGAGGGCTGGCGGCGCAGGTAAACGAATGAACCGAATCACCGAAGAATGGATAACCAAACCGGCTACTCAGGCGGTTTGTGCCGCACTGACAGCAGGAGGTGCGCAGGCTTTTTTTGTCGGTGGCTGTGTAAGAAACACGATCCTGCAGGTGCCAGTAACGGATATAGACATTTCCACAGATGCGCATCCAGAACAGGTCATTCACATGGCTGTGGCGGCGGGGCTGAAAGCGATCCCAACCGGTTTTGAGCATGGAACAATTACCGTTGTAAGCGATGGTGTACCACACGAAGTCACAACTTTTCGCCGAGATGTAAAAACTGACGGTCGCCGCGCGGTTGTTGCTTTTTCGGAGAAGGTCGAGGAAGACGCCGCTCGCCGCGACTTTACGATGAACGCGCTTTATGCCCGGCCGGACGGTTCTATTCTGGACCCACTGAATTGCATGCCGGATTTGTTGGCGCGAAAGGTTCGATTTATTGGCACGGCTCGGGACAGAATCCGCGAGGATTACTTACGCTCGCTGCGATATTTTCGGTTTCACGCCTGGTATGGCGACGCCGAGGCCGGATTTGATGCCGACGCGCTATCTGCGATTGCCGAAAATCTTGGCGGGCTAATCGGGCTGTCGCGGGAAAGGGTTGGGGCAGAGCTACTGAAACTCTTGGGCGCGCCGGATCCTGCACCTTCAGTCGCGGTAATGCGCCAAGCCGGTGTTCTGGCTAGTGTACTACCGGGCTCTGAAGATCGACCGCTTCCAATCCTGATTGCAGTTGAAAATGACGCGGGTGCGATCCCCGATCCTGTTCGGCGACTGGCTGCCATCGCCCCGCCCGAAGTTGCGGAAACCTTGCGCCTCAGCCGCGCTCAAATGCACCGGCTGACAAGGATGAGGGACGAAGCGATGAGTCCGGCAAGTGTTGCCGAACTTGGATTTCGCTACGGCATCGAAGGTGGATTGCACAAAACACTGTTGCGTTGTGCATTTCTGGAGCATCCATGGTCACATCAGATGGCAAGGGATTTGAAACGCGGGGCAAGCGCCGAATTCCCGGTAAAGGCGCAAGATCTGATACCGGACTTTACCGGCCCGGCGCTGGGTCGGAAACTGGCCGAGCTCGAGGCAAGATGGATCGAGTCAGGGTTTAAACTGAAACGCGAAGATTTGCTGTCTGAGTAAATGAAGTCTCAAAAGGGGATGACAAGCTGAGCGGTTTGTGATTACGTTCGGCTGTGACCCAATAGGAGGGAGGAATGCGAATGTATTACGGGATTTGGTTCGCCTAAAGCGCGGAACACTTGACCCGTAGGGTGTTGTTTAAGCGCCATCTTTTTTCGTATTCCAATTTTAAGCTCATCGGAGCACCCTCAATGTTTCGCTATTTCGAAAACCTCGTTGACCCATTTGTCGCCTATGATGAGGTCGACAAACCACCAACGCAATTGTGGCCTTTCATGTTGGATTATTCCCGGCCTTTCTTTCGCGTTTTTGTTTGGGCGGGGCTCATTTCCGTGGTCGTTGCCGCAGTCGAAATCGGGCTCATCTATTACATGGGCCGGGTCGTTGACCTGCTAGGGAGAAGTCCGGCAGAGGTTTGGCGGGACCACGGGACTGAGCTGTTGCTGGTTGCCGCGTTTGTCCTGTTGTTGCGGCCCCTCCTACATGTCATCGATGTTCTGTTGCTGAACAACACTATCTTACCCAACTTTGGTACGCTAATCCGATGGCGTGCACATAAACATGTTTTGCGCCAATCCGTTGGTTGGTTCGAAAATGATTTTGCAGGGCGAATTGCAAACCGGATAATGCAAACACCGCCTGCAGCTGGTGAAGTCGTGTTTCAAGTGTTTGACGCGATTTCATTCTCCCTGGCGTATCTGATTGGAGCTGCAATACTTTTGATGGCTGCAGACCCACGTTTGCTGTTGCCGCTGCTGATCTGGTTTGCCCTTTACGCGCTTCTCGTGCGCTGGACGGTGAAGCGTGTCGGGCCGGCGTCGCAGGCTGCATCAGATGCGCGGTCCACCGTGACGGGGCGTGTCGTTGACAGCTATACCAACATACATTCGGTCAAGATGTTTGCCCACGCCCAGCAAGAGTTGGACTATGCCCGCGAGGCCATTGAAGAAACGCGCCGCACATTCCAGATCGAAATGCGTATCTTCACAATCATGGATGCTGTTTTGGTTACATTGAACGGATTGTTGATCGTTGGCGTTGTTGGATGGGCGATTATGTTGTGGATGCAAGGCAGCGCAACCGTGGGCGTTGTGGCCGCAGCAACGGCACTGACTCTGCGTCTCAATGCGATGACCGGTTGGATCATGTGGGCGCTTACCAGCTTTTTCCGGCAGCTTGGTGTTGTAGCCGAAGGCATGGAGACGATAGCGCAGCCCATCGACCTTTTGGATTCGCCGGGCTCCAAGCCCCTGCAGCTAACAGAAGGTCGGATTGAAATCCGCGATTTATCGCATCACTACGGTCGGAAAGCTGGTGGGTTGGATCGCGTCTCATTGACGATACACCCCGGGGAAAAAATTGGTCTGATCGGTCGGTCGGGAGCTGGAAAATCGACCCTAGTTAAGCTTCTTTTGCGGTTTTACGATGTCGAAAAAGGCGCAATCCTTATTGATGATCAGAATATCGCTAACGTGACTCAGGACAGTCTCAGGCGCCACATTGGCATGGTTCAACAGGACAGCGCGCTTTTGCACCGCTCTGTCCGCGATAACATATTGTACGGACGTCCCGACGCGACCGAAGAGCAGATGGTCGCCGCGGCCAAGCAGGCAGAGGCTCATGAATTTATTCTAGACCTTCAGGATCCACAGGGCCGTGCGGGATACGATGCGCATGTCGGTGAACGAGGCGTAAAGCTTAGCGGGGGTCAACGGCAACGCGTGACGCTGGCGCGGGTTATTTTAAAGGATGCTCCAATCCTTTTGCTGGACGAAGCAACTTCGGCACTAGATTCCGAGGTTGAAGCGTCAATTCAGGAGACACTTTACGGAATGATGCAGGGAAAGACCGTGATCGCGATAGCTCACAGGCTTAGTACGATTGCACAGATGGACCGGATCCTAGTCATGGATAGCGGGCGGATCGTCGAGCAAGGCGCTCACGCTGATTTGTTGGCCCATGGCGGCCTGTACGCGCAATTCTGGGCGCGGCAGTCCGGAGGATTCATGAACCCAGAGGCCGCCGAATGAGAATTGCCGATCTCATTCAGCCTTTCCGACCAACCGAAACGCCCCCGCCGCAGACTTTGGGGGCGTTCATTCGCTGGTGTTTGTCTGGTGCCTGGCCCATGTTGTTCGCGGCTGCGTTCTTTTCGGCCTTTGCGGGCGCTATGGAGGCAGGTACCGCTTGGATCTTGGGGCGCGTCATTGACGTGGTGACCGCCAGTGGCCCGGATAACTTTCTGACAGGTGCAAACTTGTGGAAGCTGATGGGTGCGGTTGCTTTTTTCATGTTGCTGCGACCCCTGTTGTTCGGCCTCTCCTCGCTGTCGAACAACTATATCGTCATGCCGAATATCACGCCGTTGGTTCTTGCCAAACTAAACCGCTGGACATTGGGACAGTCGGTGACTTACTTCGACGACGATTTTGCTGGTCGCATTGCTCAAAAACAGATGCAAACCTCGAACGCGATGGCGTCTGTGGTGTCTGAAACAATCAGCGCGATTGTATTTGCAATTGCCTCGTTGGTTGGCTCTTTGCTTTTGTTAGGGTCAATACATCCATTGGTTATGGCGCCGTTCGCGGCTTGGCTGGTGGTCTACTTTCTATTAATCCGCTGGTACTTGCCTCGAATACGTAAACGTTCTGCTGCGCGCGCCGGCGCACGCGCGACGGTTTCCGGGCAGGTTGTCGATACGATTACCAACATCAAGACAGTAAAGCTGTTCGCGCATGGCGAATTTGAAGAACAATCCGCACAACAATCGATGGTTGATTTGCGGGAAAGATCCCTTGATTTTGGTATGTTGTCCGCAAGTTTTCGATTTGTGCTAATGACACTTGCTGGCGTTCTGCCAGTTCTGCTGCTGGGTGCGACGCTTTTGTTGTGGCAGAACGGGAACGCCACGACCGGTGACATAGTTGCAGCAGGCGCTGTTTCTATCCGGATTGCTCAGATGACTGGCTGGGTCAGTTTCACTCTTATGGGTCTTTATGCAAATGTCGGTGAAATCGAAAACGGAATGAAAACCCTGACCAAGCGAGACAGGGTCGAAGATGCGCCTGCAGCGCAAAACCTGAACGTAAAACGCGGGCAGATTGTTTTTGAAAATGTAAGCTTTGCCTATGGTCGGGACATAGGCGGTGTAACGGACCTATCCATGACAATTGAGCCGGGTGAAAAACTAGGTATTGTCGGCGCTTCCGGGGCGGGAAAGTCCACATTAGTTTCACTGCTTCTTAGACTCTATGACAGGGAAAAAGGCGCTATTCTTATAGACGGGCAAGATGTTGCGGCGGTTACCCAAGACAGCTTGCGGCGTCAGATCGGAATGGTCACGCAGGAAACCGCGATGTTTAACAGATCAGCGCGTGACAACATTCTTTATGGTAACCCATCCGTGTCCGAGAAAGACATGATTTCTGCTGCGCGGAAGGCTGAGGCTCATGAGTTCATTTGTGATCTGCAGGACGCGCATGGCCGCAAAGGATACGATGCGCATCTAGGAGAACGCGGTGTTAAACTAAGTGGCGGGCAGCGCCAACGGATTGCTTTGGCACGCGCGATCCTAAAGGACGCGCCTATTCTCGTTCTGGATGAAGCGACTTCGGCGTTGGATTCCGAGGTTGAAGCTTCTATCCAAACGGCCCTGCATCGGGTGATGGAAGGCAAGACAGTTTTGGCCATAGCGCACCGCCTTTCGACACTGAGCGAGATGGACAGAATCATTGTTCTGGACCATGGCAAGATCGTCGAAAACGGGTCTCATGACGTTCTGTTGGCTCAAAACGGTCTGTACGCTCGCTTTTGGCATCGGCAATCCGGAGGTTTCATTCAAACCGCGGCTGCCGAATAAGGGTTTTGTTACTGGCCAAGCCCCGGTATCAGGCCAGCCATGACGCAGGATTACACCATTCTCCGGCTTGGACATCATGGAGACGGAATAGCAGACGGTCCGATATACGCCCCTCGCACTTTACCGGGCGAGGTGGTTACTGGCGTGCTTGAAGGTGATCGACTGAGCGATATTCGCATCAAATCGCCATCAAGCGAGCGCGTCAAAGCCCCTTGTGATCATTATAAGTCTTGTGGCGGATGCCAATTGCAACATGCTTCGGACGAGTTTGTAGCGAGATGGAAGATGGACGTGGTTCGAGCGGCATTAGCCGCACAACACATCGAAGCCATTTTGCGCCCCATCCAGACTTCTCCTGTCCGGTCCCGCCGGCGTGCAGTGTTATCCGCGCGCCGCACAAAAAAAGGAGCCTTAACAGGGTTTCATGGGCGCAGCTCAGGCACCATCGTGGAAATATCAGATTGCCATGTGCTTGACCCTGGCCTGACAAACGCCCTGCCCGTTGCCGAGGCTATGGCTGAATTGGGCGGCAGCCGCAAAGCCGAACTCTCGGTTACTCTCACCCTTTCCGAGGTCGGACTGGATGTGGCGGTGAGAGGGGGTAAGGCGTTAGACGGTCCGCTGGAATTGGCATTGGCGCAAGAAACCGAGCGGCACGGTCTTGCGCGCTTGACTTGGAATGATGAGATCATTGCCATGCGGCAGGCACCGGCCCAGCATTTGGGACCGGACCTCGTAGTCCCGCCGCCAGGCGCGTTTTTGCAGGCTACAAAGCACGGAGAGCAGGCTCTAACACAGGCGGTTATGGAAATATCCAAAGGCGCAAAGAAAATAGCTGACTTGTTTGCTGGCTGCGGTACGTTTTCCTTCCCGCTTGCCCATTTGGCCGAAGTCCATGCAGTCGAAGGCGACGCAGCTATGACCCGCGCGTTGGACCAGGGTTGGCGAATGAGCATTGGCTTAAAAAAAATCTCAACCGAGGTGAGGGACCTTTTTCGCCGCCCTCTTATGGCAGACGAGTTAAAACAGTTCGATACCGTCGTTTTGGATCCGCCGCGGGCTGGTGCCATCGCGCAGATTGCAGAAGTGGCAGTGTCCAAATGTCCTGTCGTTGCCTACGTGTCGTGCAATCCAATCAGTTTTGCGCGGGACGCCAAAAAACTGTGTGCCGCGGGTTACACCCTTGAATGGATACAAGTTGTTGACCAATTTCGATGGTCGTCACACATCGAACTGGTGGCCGGGTTCACACTTCGTCGATAGATAGGATCAAACAGGAGAGTGCCAGAATGGAGATCAGGCAACGGCTGCAGGACTTTGTCGAGGATCCAAGGTTTGCGCGGTTCATCACAGCCGTAATTCTTGTCAACGCGGTCCTATTGGGAATGGAGACTGCACCCAGTTTGATGGACCGCTTTGGTTCGGTAATCGTTTTTTTGGACACGATTTGCCTTGCGATTTTTGTTGCTGAAATCGCGTTGAAGCTGGTCACCTTCGGGCGGCGATTTTTTACCAGCGGCTGGAATTTGTTTGATTTTACCATCGTTGGGGTCGCACTGATCCCAGGAGGCGGTGGCCTTTCAGTGCTGCGGGCCCTTCGAATTCTGCGCGTTTTACGGGTAATTTCAGTTGCCCCACGATTGCGCCGTGTCGTCGAGGGCTTCATTTCAGCGCTTCCCGGAATGGCTAGCGTTTTTCTGTTGATGGCCATTTTGTTCTACATAGGCGCGGTGATTTCGACAAAACTGTTTTCTCAATCCTTTCCGGATTGGTTTGGCGACCTCGGTCTGTCAGCCTACACGTTGTTCCAGATCATGACGTTGGAAAGCTGGTCGATGGGCATCGTTCGGCCGGTGATGCAGGTTTACCCGTATGCTTGGTTGTTTTTTGTCCCCTTCATAATGGTGACGACATTTGCGGTGGTAAACCTGCTGGTTGGTTTGATCGTCAATTCGATGCAGGATGCGCACCATGCAGAGGATGAAGTTAAAACAGATGCGTATCGTGATGAGGTGCTTGAGCGGCTGGAAAACATTGAACGCAGACTTATAGAACAGGCGAACATCAAAAAGTGATTTCAGTTTTTCTCGTTTCTGGCATAATGCGAAAAAAAAAGAGCAATCAGGCAGTGAAAACATGGATCGTCGAGCATTTGGACTAGGGGCGATGGCGACGCTGAGCCTTTCAGCATGTGCCTCCACAGGCCCCAGATTTCTAAGTTACAATGGCCCTGAAGTGACCTCTTTGGTCATAAACAAGGGTGCCCGCAGAATGTATCTTCTGCATAACGAAAGGGTCCTCAAGGAATATAAGGTGGATCTTGGGTTTGCGCCCTACGGTACAAAAACCAAACGTGGCGATGGTCGTACACCCGAAGGTACCTATCTAATAGATCGCCGCAATCCGCGCAGCAGATATCATCTTTCACTGGGTATCTCGTACCCAAATTCGGAAGATATCGCCAAGGCCAAAGCTGCAGGTGTCGATCCGGGCGGTGACATTTTTATTCATGGTCAACCCAATCGACGATCTGAACGCAAGCGTGCGAAGAAAACAGAAGACTGGACAGCAGGCTGCATCGCGGTGAAGAACAATGAGATCGAAGAGATATATTCCATGGTCTACGAAGGTACTGTGATTACACTGCGCCCTTGATTTTATGCACCAGATGGCAACCAGGGACCAAAGCCAAACTGCAAATAGTCTTGCCGATAGGTTTTGTGCGCCAGGGCTTCTAAATCCGCATCGTAAATTTGAGCCAACGTGAACGGAGAGTCTGGATCTGATGCGATTGGTCTTGGCGGGTGTCGGTGACCAACTTGTCGGGCCAGCTCGGGCAACGCGTTGTTCAATTCGTCTTCGCGCAGAATGCTGTCCGGCAACGCGAAAGATGAAATCCCCTGTAATGTCTGAACCTGCGAACACCAAAGCCCATCGACGCGGATGGGCGTTTGTCCGGCTAAAATCTTCTGCAAAAACGCAAGAAATGCTGAAAATCCCTCGTGGTGCTGTTCAACGGAATAATCTGAAAGTTCAAAATCTTCCGGTATTGGAAGTTTGTAGCGGTTGCGCAGCATGTTACGAATTTTGATGTATGCGCCTGGCGCCGTTCCCAGTATACGCTCGCAGTACACGGAATGAGCCCTCGCCAGTGGATGCCGCAAAACTGTAAATTTGCGGTGGCCTGGTTTCGATTCCATCCAACTGCGCACTTTTTTTTGGTTACGGTCGGTTAATAAGTCTTGGACATTGACCGAATCCAGCTCAGCAAGCCACCGTTCGACCGCCGCCTCGGGACCTCCGCGAACCGGAAGATACATCAAGGACGTTTTTGCTGCACATACGTATCGGGATACAGAAGGCCCTCTTCGTGGTTCGAAATTCGGGGTGCGATGCAGATTAAACCGATCCAACCCTGATACCGCGCGTTCCATTTCCTCGGGGTTCTTGACTTTAGACAAAGTCAGCTCAGGGTTTTGGCGTTTCAGATGTCGGCTAAGCTCATTCAGACGCGAACGTACACCAAGCCATTCTGCCAACCCATTTAGAACTTCAATATCGTTCAGATCATCAAAGCCGATGTAAAACGGAGTTTGACCGGACGTTTGCAGTTTATTCAAAACCATGCGTTGAAACTCGGTCCGCTGCTCGATTTGTTCAGCAAACTCTGCGGGGTCAAATGTAACTTGTGCCTCACGTCTTTGTTTTATGTTCACAAGCTTCCACTGTTTGGTTTCAACCGCGATCTTCCATGAGACATAACTGTCCAGCGGGTTGCGCGTTAATATGATTTTAGCGCAACGCGGGTCGTCCAGTGCGGGACCCAAAGCGCGTGCGTCGTGAGTGCTAAAAAAGCGAAACCCATTCAGTTCACCAGGTGCATTGCGAATTGCGTCGATTAGTGCTGATGGATCGCGATCACGCTTTTCGGGTGTGAAACCCAGCATTTCAGGCAATTTGGGCAACCCCACGAAAAATGGATTGAAAGCTTCGCCATAACAGGTGACCCCATCCAGTGTGTTTAAGTGAAGCTCTAAAAGGTTGGACCCGGTGCGCATATCGGCCAACACGATGAAATAGTCAAAGTCCGGTGTCATTGCAGTCTATTTCACCAGATAGGGTTTGCGAAAGGGCCTGACTTGCGTGTCAAAAACATCATCGGCAGAAAAATCACCCGTCAAATATGGGTGCATACCCTGGTTCTTGAGGTTTTGAAGAAATTTACCGAACCCAGTCAGATCAACCATTTTTGGAGCCTCGGTTACAGGCCTAAGATGTGGAGCGCCAATATCATCGATTATGGTCTGAAGCTGTTCCATAGGAGCTTCGACGAATTCGGAAAGTGACCAAATACGAATGTCAGCCTTGGCATCCAGCGATTTCAAAACCCTCAACTGTTGCGTTTCGACTTGCTGCAACCGGGCGGCCTCGGCCCGGATATCCGCGAAATTCAAATTCGATCTAAATAACGAAACGGCCCAGGCTCCGGTTATGATCGAAATTTTAGCGTTCTTATCGAACGCCAGAAAAGTGTTGATTTTTTGTAAATCGGAGGGACCAAACTGGAAGCACTGTCGTTCGCCGCGCGTATTCCAGATCAGGTTCGTGATAAAGGCTTCCGGGTTATAGTCCCTCAACTTGGCGCTATCGCTTAGTCCGCCATTCAACACCGTTTCATTTCCGCCAAACCGTGCCCGTTCGGGGCTGAAAAGATGTCCGTGAACGCGGGAACCGGTTGCGTTAGTCAGCCATGGCTGGAAATCTGAAAACAGATCGTTAAAGCCCTGAAAGACTGAATATGGGAACGCTGTTAACCCGCACCCTTTGTTTAGACTGGGAAATCGGCTTTGCATATATAACCCATCCCGGCCCCGCGTGCGTCGTTCCATTGCCCTTGCAAATAGACGGTCGATTTTGCCTGGATTGGGCTCGGCGGGTTTCATGGCGCCAGCTTGATCGGTCAGAAATGCCTGATACAGCCGATCCGCCCGATGCCATACCTTGCGCGCAACAAAACAGTCTGACCGGCGCAGCAATTGCAGGTGATCATCGTAGAAAATGTGAGGCCGACCTTGGTAGTCAAATTTTGACAACGTCAAAGAGCGGCTTTCTATTTGAGTAGAATATAGTCGGGCCAGGGTTTGAAAATAACTTTCGTCCGGGATCCAAACCTGCTGAAAATACCGGTCGTAAATCCTGCGTTTTGGGTCTTGCAGAATGGCGGAAAGGGTCTGTCGGGTGAGGCACCACCACTGGCTGCCCATATGAGGAACTAATCCTTCCGGAACGGCACGGCGAATTCCCAAGGCTCGTTGAAGTCGAACATGTGCGTCAAATAATCTGCGCTGCTTTCGCCAGGAAAACGGAAACCGAAATGTAAACCGCTCAAGATCCAGACCACCGACTGTCCACGTTACGTCGCGAGTGGTTGCGCTTTCAATGAAATCTACCCGCTTGCGATCGGCCAAATAATTGACCAATTCAGTCACTGGCCGCAACGGTAGACAAGCCCCGGACGACAGATAGACATGGTGAACTTCTGAAAACCGATCCAACAAAAGGGTGGCTGCAGACTGTGACGCTGCAACAATACCCCAACCTCCCCAATCACAGACATGACGATCGGAAAACAATATCAGCGGATCGTCAGAGCAAGACTTAACGAACTGGGAATAAGTCGTTTTATTGACCTTGCGGTCAACGTGGATCACTACTGGACAGCCCGATGCGGTCCAGTGTCTGGCAACTTGTTCCGCCCGGTCCAAGGCGGTGTGAACCAGCATGACGATGCCCAGAGTGCTCATGCCCAGTTTCCTTTAGACATCAGCCCCAATATTTCCAGTTGCCGCCAGTTGATGAACTTTTCTGACCACTCGTTCCAAAAAACAGGACCATACTGCAACCGTTCAGCATAAGCGCGATATTCATCCGATTTGCGGTAATGTTGTCCGCGACTCAGTTCTTCGCGTGTTTTGTCACCCAAGGTGTCGAGCAGTTTGGCGTGCAATAGAGCACCGCTGGTCTTTTCTCCGCCATTTTGCTCGTAGACTTGGTTCAACCCTCGCGGAAGCAATGCATGGGTCGAGCTTACATATGTGTAGCGCCGATCCCACTTGACCAGCGGGATCTTATTCAAAGCTGGCGCTTTGGAAGGTGTTTCATAAAAAAACACCCGGCTGCGTGGCCCGCCTTGTATCCAAAGATTTCCGTAGGTCGGATTGCGCGAAATCATATAATTCCCAGTGTCGAACCACGGTGCGACCTCAAAGGGGTTCTGACCTTCTTGGTACGGCGTCTCTTCGATTGGGCCGCGCGGATACATGTCGATTAACATTGTGCCAAAACTGCGTACACTTGTGTCGTCCAGCCAATCCGTGAGAGCACGGATTGGTCGGGTATCGCAAAATGGATAGATAAAGAACTCGTCCGGATCGACTGTTAGGACCCAATGGCCATGGGCGTAACTGCGTAGCAAGTAATTGACCCAATCGACCCCAAAGGTTGCGCGTCGATAGCTGGCCTGGGTGTTCCAAACGGAAACGTCAGGTTGTTGGGTCAAAAACTCGGCTGATCCATCGTCGCTGTCATTGTCGACAAACAGAAAATGATCAACACCCAGCTTGCGGTAGTAATCCAGGAAATACGGAAGGCGGATTTTCTCGTTCCGGATGACGCTCATCAAGAGTATGTCATCAGGCTGGATGACATTGGTGGCGTCTTGTTTGACGTTCAACTCGCGTCTTTTGCGCATGCAACGCAACAAACGGCGCTTGCGCCGCAGTCTCATCCGATAGGAATCCAAAAGGCTCACGCGACTGCCCTACCCTCTTTACGCGAGCTTGCCCGGAAGTGGCATTGGCCTGAGTGGTCCCGGACAATTAACGTTTTATGGCATTTTTGCACATTGCGAGGCAACGGGTTTAAATCCCGTATTTTTCTCCTTGAAGCCCCGGCATTTCATATCTTGCCCCAATCCCCTGCCTGCATCAGGCCAAGATCAACCAACTGCACCCAATCCTCATACTTGGTTGACTGGTGTGTCCACATATTGGGTCCTGAAATTATGTCATCGTAATAGGATTGGAACTTCAAAGGATCATGAAAATGCTGTCCCCTTTCCTTTTCGGCTTTAGATTTTTCGATCACATCCGGAAGGAATTTGTTGTGTAACAAAACGCCTGAAGGCATTTTACCACCGGGCCCATCGTAGGCCTGATTCAAATGGTGTGGAAGTGCCGAGTGGCACGAGTTCACATAGGCAAAGTGCCGAGACCATCGTACAAGCGGTATCTTGTTCAATGTCGGCGAGAGGTCTGGGCTATCGGTGAGAAAGACACGTTCCCGAACGCCTCCTTGAACCCAGAGGTTGTCCATGGGTTTCTGCCTTTTGATCCTGTACGGCCCATCGTCAAACCAGCCCAAGGTCGCTACCGGGTCCGTTTTTGGGTCATAATTCTGCGTGCCGAGCGGACCCTTAGGGTACATATCCAGCATTAGCGCGCCGAATGCGATCTGGCCGGTCGCATCAAGCCATCTAGTTAGATGCGGCAATGGTCTCGTGTCGTGGTGGGCGTAAATCAGGATTTCGTCAGCGTCCACCATCAGCGTCCAGTGCTCGTGGCCATAACGCATTTGCAGCCACGTAAGCCAATCAAGTCCGAACCGAGACCTCCGGTAGCTTGCATCGGTATGCCACAACGAGACGTCAGGTTGATTGCAAAGAAATTCAAAGGTGCCATCGTCGCTGCCGTTATCCACCATTAGGAAATGGTCAACTCCCAAGCTGCGATAGTGATGGAAGAACCAAGGCAAGCGGGTTATCTCGTTTCGCACGATGGAAAAGGCCAGAATAGCACCTGGCGCAATGTTTTCCGTGCGATTTGACTGACAGCTTAGCTGATGGCGGCTTCTAAAAGACCGCCAAAGCAGACGTTTGCGTTTGAGGCGCAGCCGATATTTCTGCTGCCAATTCAGCGGATTAGAATCGGCAGCTTCGCTATTCACGTAATCCTTATTTCCAGGAGCCACCGTTTTCTTGCCACCGTCCGGCATTCGCCTAATTTTCGCAGCATGCGAGTGCATAACCGGTTTGCGCCAGGGCTGTGCAAGCATGAAACCCAATAAAACTTGCGCCGCCTGTCACTCGGATATTGGTCATTCCAAACCCATCGCGGCCATCATTTCCTCGATTTTGGCAACGTCCTGAGGGTTATTCAACTCCCAGAATTGGCGGCCCTTGGCTTCAACTTCCACACACAAAACTTTGCGCCCGTTTTCCATAAAACGTAATTGTTCAAGTCCTTCTAGCGTTTCCAGGGGCCCAATATGCCAATTGGGATAAGCCGCGAGCGCATCTGGGCGGTAAGCGTACACTCCGACATGATGAAAAACTGGCGTATCATCTGAGCTATCGTATGTTTCTGAAGTAAAGGGTATCACTTCCTTCGAGAAGTATAACGCGCTCTTATCATTCCCGAAAACCGCAGTTGTTCCACCAACCCGGCCATGTTTTCGATCATTCAAAAGACCGTTCAGCGCGTCGCCGTCACATCGTAGAACCGGGGTTGCGACGCCTGCCTGGGGAGCGGCACGCAGACCCGAGATCAAGTCCTCGATGAACCAATGCGGGGTCAACGGGGCGTCACCCTGCAAGTTGACTACGATTTCGTATCCTCCGTTCAGTTTGGCCAAGGTTTCAGCGCAGCGTTCAGTGCCGTTTCGACAACTTTCAGAAGTCATTACAACTTCGGCGCCAAACCCTTCAGAAACTTGGCGAATTCGATCATCGTCAGTTGCTACCACAACCCGATCAGCGCCAGACACGCTCATAGCCGCGCGCCAGGATCTTTCAATCAAAGTCATGGTGGCGCCCTTTGCGCCAGTCAGCGGCACGAGGGGTTTGCCCGGATAGCGGGAAGAGGCATAGCGCGCGGGAATGGCAATAAGAACAGACATCAGGCTTCCTTAAGCTCAACACCCGGAGCGTAGGCTATGAAGAATGGATTTGCATAGCCATCCTTTCCATATTCAAGAGGCATATGATCATCAAACCTCACTACTTTGCCGCCCGCACCCAAAAGTACGGCGTGCCCTGCAGCGGTGTCCCATTCCATTGTGCGGCCAACCCTGGGGTAAAGGTCGGCTTCACCTGTAGCCACTAAACAAAACTTCAGCGATGATCCTGCACTCTTGCTGTCTCGGACATGATATTTATCAATATAGTCCTCGGTCGCCTGATCGCGATGCGATTTCGAGGCCACAACAAAAAGTCCGGAATTGTCAGGTTTAGAGACTGAAATTGGCGCCGTCTCTCCCTGCTGATCTTTCTCCAAAGCGCCGGTTTCTTCGACTGACTGACCATCGGCCTGAGTGTAAAACATCCTGCCGCGCGCAGGCGCGTAAACCACACCCCGCGTTGGTACGCCGTTTTCCACCAGTGCTATATTTACGGTGAAATCACCACGTCGATTTATGAACTCTTTGGTGCCGTCCAACGGATCGACAATCAGAAAGGTTTCATTGGTTTTTTTGTGCGAGTCTGCCTGCTCTTCGGTAACCAACATGACATCGGGGAACGAATCCTGCAGGCCCGCCGCGATCAGGGCGTCAGCGGCTTCGTCGGCTTCGGTCACAGGGCTGGAATCGGATTTGACTTTTACCTCAAAGTCATCGGCTTCGTAGATCTGCATGATCCTGTCGCCAGCCTCTAAGGCAAGTCGCCTTATGACGGGAATGAGGGAATTATAATTCACAAAAAAACTCCGTTCCTGTGGTTTGTTGATCCGAAATTATGTCGGCCTTATGCTGCGATGAATACGGAACGGCAAGAATTTCGTGCCAAATTGATGGCGAAGTAGCAGGGAAGAGTATTCGCGTGTTTCAGTACAGTAGAAATCAGACTTTGGTGGGCGGAGCATTCACGACTGCCGAATTGGTCTTTCACGCCGTCGTTCGTAACATTCGATCTCAGCACTCAAACGCGGTTGTCGCGATTATTGTTAATATTATTCAAGTCCTTCTCATTGTTACGGCGTTCTATTTTCTTTTGTCATTATTAGGAACACGAGTGGCCAAGATACGCGGGGAATTCATACTTTTCCTTCTTTCTGGCGTCTTCGTCTTTCTGACGCATATTAAATCCGTTGGAGCGATTGCCAGCGCTGGTTCCGGCAACAGTCCGATGATGCTGCATTCCCCGATGAACCGGATTGTTATGCTGATGGCGTCGGCCTTTGGGATTTTTTACACCCAGCTCGTTTCGATCCTTGTGATCTTGTTTGGATACAGCGTTGCCGTCGCCCCGCTGGAGGTTCAAGACCCTGGCGGAGCGTTTGCCATGCTGGTTTTGTCGTGGTTTACGGGTTGTGCGGTGGGCTTGGTTTTTCTAGCTATACAGCCCTGGTTTCCGCGTCTGGCCGCAATATTGAGTTTGGCTTATCGGCGCTTGAACATGATTTTTTCAGGCAAAATGTTCATTGCCAATGCGCTGGGCGGTTTCATGTTGACCATGTTTGCCTGGAACCCCTTGTTCCACATAATTGATCAGTGCCGCGGCTTCATTTTTCGAAATTACTTTCCGCGTAACACCAGTTGGGAATATGCGCTTTGGGTCGGGATTGTTCTGACCATGATCGGTTTAATGGCTGAATTTTACACGCGAAAGCATGTGTCGAAAAGCTGGAGCGCGCGGCGTTAGGTCGCCACACGCAACGTTAGGTTTATGCGCCCACCTTTCGGCAGCAATCGAGACGAACCAAACCGGATGCGGTCAACTCCGTGATAGGCAAGCCGAGCGGGGCCTCCCATAATGACCACATCACCTGAACCCAACCAGATCGACTCGGTTTTGCCTCCCCTGGTGGTATTGCCAATGCGGAACAATGCATCATCGCCCAAGGAAATTGAGACAACGGGCCATGAAAAATCCGCCTCATCTTTGTCTTGATGCATGCCCATGCGTGTACCGTCGCCATAATAGTTGATCAGGCAGCATTCGGGCAAACGGGCCACGCCTGTTACATCATGCCAGATAGAGGCGATTTGGTTTGGAATCGCGGGCCAAACCACGCCATTGGGGTGGGTATCCTGGTACCTATAGCCGCGTTTGTCCGAGACCCACCCCAGATTCCCCGCCGACGTCATGCGCACCGACATTTTCTTGCCAGAAGGAGTTGTCGGATTAAATAAAGGTGCGGATTTCAGAACCGGGCGCAGAACCTGAACCAATTCAGTTTGAGCGGAGGCACCCAAATAGTTCTTTCGAATGTCGAAACCACGCAAAAGCAGCCTTGTCATCGCGGAATCCTCATTCCTTAACAATTCCTTTTCCCAAAAGGCACCAGAATCCGTGATTCCCACGTTTCTGAACGCTTGCAGGCCTCTGGTCACGCCCTTATATACGCCGGGACGCGCTAAGGTGTAGTGCCGTAGCGCAAATCAGATCGGGGCAGGGATGCCATAACGGGTCCCGGCCTCGGGACATCGCCTTGAAGAGAAAGGGATTGCAAAAATGGGAAAAGTAATCGGGATCGACCTCGGAACCACGAACTCGTGTGTTGCCATCATGGACGGCTCGCAGCCGAAGGTCATCGAAAATGCCGAAGGGGCGCGGACCACGCCCTCGATCGTCGCGTTTACCGAAGATGAGCGACTGGTCGGTCAGCCTGCAAAGCGACAGGCGGTCACCAACCCCGACAATACGATCTTTGGCGTAAAGCGCCTGATCGGACGTCGTGTGGATGATGCAGAAGTAGAAAAAGATAAGAAGATGGTCCCGTATGCCATCGTCGATGGTGGCAACGGCGACGCGTGGGTCGAAGCCCGCGGCGAAAAATACTCCCCAAGCCAGATTTCGGCCTTCACTCTGGGTAAAATGAAGGAAACCGCCGAAAGCTATTTGGGTGAGGAGGTCACACAAGCCGTAATCACCGTTCCGGCATACTTCAACGATGCTCAACGTCAGGCTACAAAAGATGCTGGTAAAATTGCCGGTCTTGAAGTTCTGCGGATCATCAACGAACCGACAGCGGCTGCACTTGCCTATGGTCTGGACAAAGAAGAAACTCAAACCATTGCGGTTTACGACCTTGGCGGTGGTACTTTTGACGTGACCATTCTGGAAATCGACGACGGCCTGTTCGAGGTCAAATCGACCAATGGTGACACCTTCCTGGGTGGCGAAGACTTTGACATGCGCATCGTCAACTACCTGGCGGATGAGTTCAAAAAGGAACACGGTGTCGATCTGTCCGCCGACAAGATGGCACTGCAGCGTCTGAAAGAGGCTGCTGAAAAAGCCAAAATCGAACTTTCGTCAACCTCGCAGACCGAAATCAACCAGCCATTTATTTCGATGGGTTCGAACGGTCAGCCGCTGCACATGGTTATGAAGTTGACCCGTGCAAAGCTGGAATCCTTGGTTTCTGACCTGATCAAAAAGTCGATGAAACCCTGTCAGGCCGCTCTGAAAGACGCTGGTCTGTCTGCAGGCGATGTGGACGAAGTTGTTCTTGTCGGCGGCATGACCCGTATGCCGAAAGTGATTGAAGAGGTTACCAAATTCTTCGGTAAAGAACCCCACAAAGGCGTGAATCCGGACGAAGTGGTTGCCATGGGCGCCGCAATTCAGGCCGGTGTTCTGCAGGGCGATGTCAAAGACGTGGTTCTGCTGGACGTTACTCCGCTGTCGCTGGGCATCGAAACGCTTGGTGGTGTGTTCACCCGGCTCATTGACCGTAACACGACGATCCCAACGAAAAAGTCCCAGGTCTTTTCTACGGCCGAAGACAACCAAAACGCCGTAACGATCCGAGTGTTCCAAGGTGAACGTGAAATGGCGACTGACAACAAAATATTGGGTCAGTTCAACCTGGAAGACATCCCGCCCGCACCGCGAGGCATGCCTCAGATCGAAGTTACCTTTGACATCGACGCCAACGGTATTGTTTCGGTTTCAGCCAAGGACAAAGGTACCGGCAAGGAACAAAAGATCACCATCCAGGCCTCTGGCGGATTGTCCGATGAAGATATCGAAAAGATGGTCAAGGACGCCGAAGAGAATGCCGAAGCTGACAAGGAACGCCGTGAACTGGTAGACGCCAAAAACCAGGCGGAAAGCCTCATCCACTCGACTGAGAAGTCAATGGAAGAGCATTCCGACAAAGTCGACCCGACCACGATCGAAGCCATTGAACTGGCAATCGCTGCACTGAAGGATGAGTTGGAAACCGAAAATGCCGACAAGATCAAGTCGGGCATCCAAAACGTCACCGAAGCTGCTATGAAGCTCGGCGAAGCTATCTATAAGGCTCAGTCCGAAGAGGCTGATGATGAACCGGCGGCTGCGGACGCTGCTCCGGGCGAAGATGACATCGTCGATGCCGAGTTCGAAGATCTGGACGACGACAAGCGTAACTAACGGAAAGCCGGGCCAATTCGGGCCGGTCCGGTTGCCGGGCCGGCCCGATTACGTTGAGGCAGAAGGACATGCTGATGTCAAAACGCGACTATTACGAAGTGCTCGGTGTGTCCAAGGGCGCTTCGGCGGATGAGATCAAAAAGGGCTTTCGTAGAAAAGCCAAGGAACTTCACCCGGACCGCAACAAGGACAACCCCGACGCAGAAGCGCAGTTTAAAGAGGCTAACGAGGCCTATGATATTCTGCGCGATGCCGACAAAAAGGCAGCCTACGACCGTTTCGGTCATGCCGCGTTTGAAAACGGTATGGGAGGCGGAGGCCGCCCCGGCGGTGGGTTCGGCGGTCAGGGAGATTTTTCAAGCGCGTTTTCGGACGTGTTTGATGATCTGTTCGGCGACTTCATGGGCGGTCAAAGGGGCGGCGGCGGTCGTCGTGCCGCGCGGGGTTCGGACCTACGGTATAACCTTCGGGTAACCCTTGAGGAAGCCTTTGGGGGTTTGCAGAAGACCATAAACGTGCCGACGGCAGTTGCCTGTTCGTCTTGTGAAGGTACCGGCGCGGAGGGTGGCGTTGAGCCCACGACCTGCCCGACGTGCTCTGGCATGGGAAAAGTCCGGGCGCAACAGGGTTTCTTTACGGTGGAGCGTACGTGTCCAACCTGTTCGGGGCTGGGCCAGATCATTAAGAACCCGTGTAAGTCGTGCCAAGGTGCTGGTCGCGTCGAAAAAGAACGCGCGTTGTCGGTCAACATTCCCGCAGGTGTTGAAACAGGTACACGCATTCGTCTTGCAGGCGAGGGCGAGGCTGGAATGCGCGGCGGACCTCCGGGTGACTTGTATATATTTGTCGAGGTCTCTGATCATAAACTTTTCGAACGCGACAGCGTGAATCTCTATTGCCGTGTTCCGGTCAGCATGGCTAAGGCGGCGCTGGGCGGCTCGATCGAAGTTCCGACCATCGACGGTGGGCGTGGGCGCGTTCAGATACCAGCAGGCAGCCAATCTGGTCGCCAGATGCGCCTGCGCGGAAAGGGCATGCCGGCCCTGCGCGGCGGCGGCGTTGGCGATATGTTCATCGAGTTAGCGGTGGAAACTCCGGTCAACCTGACAAGCCGCCAAAAGGAAATTCTGAAAGAGTTTGAAGATTTGGGCGAAGACAATCACCCGGAATCTAAAAGCTTCTTTTCGTCTGTAAAGTCATTCTGGGACGGAATGAAAGGCTGAGTCCAACTTGACTCGGCTTTGCCGACACTTCTCATATTTTTAGACCAGATCAATGGGGACAACTAGTTTTGATCTGGTCTCACTGTCTCTGTGGTGGTTGGCGCTATCTGTGAAATGAATCAAGTTCATTTACTCTATTTTTTCCAAATTTGACGATAGAATTTCGTATTTGCGCTTGAACTCAGACTCACCACCTGAGAATGTCCCTCCAACCGTTGGGGTGCCCTGATTGGAGGGCTGAGAGGCGTTGCTGCGTCAACCCATCGAACCTGATCCGGGCAATACCGGCGTAGGGAACGGTCTATTATGCACAGACGTTTTCTAAGTTCGCTTTGCCTTTTATTGGAGCAAAGGCATGGCGTACGTAGCTTTGGCAATAGCTGGATCCGACAGCGGCGGGGGCGCGGGCATTCAGGCGGACCTAAAAGCCATGTCCGCGCTTGGCGTTTTTGGCGCCAGCGTAATCACTGCGGTAACCGCTCAAAACACACAGACCGTCAAGGCTGTTCACGGTATCCCGCAGGACGTAATTGCAGCACAAATCGAAGCAGTTCTGTCCGATCTTGATGTCGGCGCGATCAAGGTGGGAATGCTTGCAACGCGCGAGATAATCCAGACCGTGGCGATTGGCCTTCAGGGTTACGAAGGTCCACTGGTACTTGATCCAGTCATGATAGCAAAGTCCGGAGATGTTCTGTTGCGGCAAGATGCAGTTCGGACGCTACGCGAAACACTGTTGCCGCGCGCAACGGTTTTGACACCCAACTTGCCCGAGGCCGCCCTATTGCTCGATGCCCCTTTGGCGGAATCACCGAAGGAAATGGCAGAACAGGGGTTGGCTTTGTGCGAGTTCGGCGCGGGTGCAGTCCTGATGAAGGGCGGCCACGCAATCGGGGAAACTTGCCACGATCTATTGATTGACTGCAAAGGTATAGTTGGTGAATTCAAGGCCCGACGAAGGAAGACGAAGAATACTCATGGTACGGGATGTACCCTGTCATCTTCCGTTGCTGCAGGGTTGGCAAGTGGGCTTGATTTGAAGCTGGCCACCGCAACTGCACATGCCTACTTGCAGGGCGCGATCGCGCATGCGGACGATTTGAAAATCGGTTCTGGCCACGGTCCAGTTCATCACTTCCATAAGGTTTGGGCGACGTGAGCAAGTGGTCGGTAATTGGTGCCGGAGTGGCGGGCTTGCCGCCGCGCAACGTTGATGATCTTTCAACGCTGGAAGTTCAAGGAGCATTGCTGCGCCCGCTACGGAAGGATGCGGCTTGAAATATCTTTCCGGGTTTTTCGCCGTTCTATTCGGGCTTGCGGTTTGGCAGGCCCTTGTAGAACTGACTGGGCTGCCCAATTTTATCTTGCCGGGTCCGGTACGGGTCGCCGATACTTGGTGGCAGAACCGCTGGCTGATCGCCGAGCACGCATGGGTAACAGCGGTCGAGGTTGTTGTCGCTCTGTTCTGCGGTACCGCCCTTGGCGTCGCCACCGCGCTTCAACTTGCCAGTTCGCGTATTGCCCGGATGTTGGTTCAGCCCGTACTGGTCTTTAGTCAATCTCTGCCGGTTTTTGTTCTTGCCCCTCTGCTGACCCTTTGGCTGGGTTACGGACTTTGGTCCAAAGTGGCGATGGCGGTTCTTATCATTTACTTTCCAATTACTTCGTCATTCTTCGACGGGTTAATGAGGACTCCGTCCGGTTACCTTGATCTGGCTCGCGTTATGCAAATTGGCCCCAAGGCGGTGCTTTGGCACATCCGAATTCCTGCAGCTTTACCTTCGCTGGCCACGGGGCTGCGTCTGGCGGCAATTTATGCCCCGATTGGGGCAGTTATTGGCGAATGGGTTGGGTCGGCACAGGGTTTGGGCTATCTGATGCTGCTTGCAAACGGTCGCGCCAAGACCGACCTGATGTTCGCAGCGATGCTTACACTTGGTGTATTTTCGATCACCTTGCATTTGATCGCTCACCACGCGACGGCTCGACTGATAGGCGAAAGCCGTTAACCTTTCAGAAACTGATTCTGCCGCAAATTTCAAACATGACACAGGACGCCTTTGCTGAAGCACCGACGCTATTTGAAATTGACGAAGCCCCGGTACAGCCGCTGCCTTCTGGTAAGTTGCCATCTTACATCAAGGATCACCGCAAAAGGCTGCGCGAACGGTTCATGTCAGGCGGTTCGGCGGCTATGCCGGACTATGAATTGCTGGAACTTGTACTGTTCCGTTCGATTCCACGGCAGGACGTTAAGCCGTTGGCGCGGGTTTTGATGGACACTTTCGGTGACTTCAACCGTGTTTTAACGGCACCAGTAGAACGGTTGCGAAAGGTGAAAGGCGTAGGCGACACGGTGATCACCGACCTGAAAATACTCGAGGCTTGCGCGCATCGAATGGCGCGCGCGCGCGTTATTCAGAGGCATGTGATTTCCGGATGGGACGCCTTGCTAGACTATTGCCACACAACGATGGCCCATCGAGAGACAGAACAATTTCGCGTCTTCTTTTTGGACCGAAAAAATGTCCTGATCGCTGATGAGGAACAAGCAAAGGGCACAGTTGACCACGTACCGGTTTATCCGCGCGAGGTTGCCAAACGCGCGCTCGAGCTAAACGCCTCAGCATTGATTCTGGTTCATAACCATCCGTCAGGTGATCCGACGCCGTCGCAATCTGATATCGAAATGACAAACCGAATTCAGGACGCATGCTTGGCGCTAGGTCTTACACTGCATGATCATTTGATAATCGGAAAATCGACTGAGCTGAGTTTTCGGGCCAAAGGATATTTGTAAGGTCTATTGGATCCAGATTTCGACCCTGCGATTGATCTTTTTCCCCCATTCGGTGTCGTCACAGGCCATAGGCATTGCTTCGCCGAACCCTACGGTGGTTAGTTCGGTACTGTCTGGAATTGCTGTTTCAACCGCAGCCAGAACAGCATTTCTAACGGTGTTTGCCCTGAGTTTCGCTATTTGTGCATTCGAAGAAGCTGGTCCCTCGCCGTCGCTGAAACCAACAAAAGTCAGTTTGCGTGCATCGAACACGCCTCCCTCAAGAGCCTGCGCCAGTTGTAATATGTTAGATCGGGATTGAGCATCCGGGCGCGAGGATCCGGTCTCAAATCGAAATGAAAGAGTCAGCCTGGACATTGGGCGTAAGACTTCAATCATGCGTTGCAGTTCATCAAGACCAACTTCGGCTCCGCCAGAAGCAATCGAATTTGCAAGGCGATCGCCCTGCAGCCCTATGCGTATTGTTTCTGGTTCCTGATCGACCAGCCCTGCTTTGCGGATCACGACTTGGGCCGCAGGAGTTTGCGTATAAGCTAAAAACTGTCGGGCAATTCGAGGCAGGCGATATTGCGGAAGATACAAGAACATAGGCGCGGTCAGTGGGTAATCTTCGGTCTTCACCGATTTTCGTGTGGCGGTAATTTCATGCCCGCATCCTCCTGACAGTGCCAGGGCGCGTGCATCCCCGATTTCCGCAAGACTGCCGATCGCGATAGAAAATGGGTCATTGACGACGGTTTGGGTCAACTTACGAATTTGAGTGTGCCTAATGACATCATCGGAAAGAGTTGTTTTTGACGGGAATAGCAACTGATCGTCAACGGCTTGTGCAAGTCCCGAACCATTTGGAGGTAAGTGCAAAGAAATCGGAGCGTCTGGCCCCCCTAACTCTGACCAGTTCGCAATATCGCCAGCAAAAACGCGCACCAGATCTGATAGCGAAATATTTTGCACGGGATTGTCTGAGGAAACCATTGGCACAATGGCGTCCAGCGCCAAAACGCGTGACCGTACTGGATGGGAAAGATCACCCAGGCCAGCTACCTTGGCCGCATCCATCTCAGATTGTCGAACCTCTCGCTGAGCAAGAACAACATCTGCCTTGTTGTTGACGAGGTCTTCAAATCCGCCGCCTGTATCTGTTGAGCGGATAAAAAATTTGGCCAACGCCGCCTTGCGATCGGATTGAAACAGACTATAAATAGTTTCCCGACCGTCTACTTCTTGGCGGCTGACGGTCAGGTTTTCTCGTTGTGCAAAGCCCTTTAACAATGCTGGCAAAAGTGCTTCTGCCATTACGGATGAACCGGAGAACCGAATTTCAGCTACGTAGTCGATCAAATTTGGACACGCTGGGCCATCACAGGTCACGCCAGAGCCATCGATCGTCAGTTCGCCAAACTGGGTTTCCAATCGATAGAACTCACCGTCGTAACCTAAAAGAGTTCCGACTACTTCGACCTTGCCGTCATGCGAAGTCAAAGTGATGTCCTGAGCGAGTGTGCTGGTTGCGGCGAATACGCCGGTCAGCGCAATAATCGCCGCACGAAAAATTGCCATTTTTGCCCGTTGACCTGACTGCCCTTACTTTGCGGCGATTGTCAGGTCTTGAAGCAGATTATTCAACACCAGAAAGTCCTCTGAAGTTGAACAGTCAGGCAGTGTCACTGTTAGGTCTCGGGATCGCAGGCGCCGGTCGCCCCGAAGCTCCAGCGTCTGCACGTTCAACGCGCTACCGCAATTGGATTCGGTTACTTCTGCTTCCAGACTCAGTGCTATTTCGCCTGTCGGCGTTTCGGGTCCGTTGGGGTAAGAATAAATCTGGGCCTGGCGCGTCCCTGAATTTTCAGGTTGACCCAAATGAATTACCGAACCCGTACCATTGGATTCCGAACTTGCCCAAACGTGGCCGTCGTCCCCATAACTTGCGCCAAACTCCAGCGCGTGTAGTTGTAGTTCGGTCTCGCCTTGCCACTGCAAAGCCACACGTTCAAATGCCTCAATATCGGGAACATGCGTCGTTGCCACTGTACCTTTGTCATCCCCAAAAGAGATCAGGAAAATCGCATATTCAGAGAGAGCTGGAACAGTCAGTTTCAGTGTGCCGTTAGCATCGGTAGACGCAGTAAAAGTAAGGCCGCTGTGAAGGATCTGGACTTGCTCGTTCTGATGGCACGGAGCTTTTAACGTCAAACGTGCTGAGGCGTCAGGTGCTGCCGTCGCTCGAGCATTCAGGGAACAATTCGTTTGTGGGACAGGTTGCGCACGCTGCAAGCCCCTTTGAG